>JAYWGL010000057.1:0-5182 GCA_043778275.1 Minisyncoccota bacterium | reverse complement strand
CCTACCAACAGGTACTAACCCAGGAGCTGTCTCAGTAACTCAAACTAACCCAGCAGGAACAGTTTCTACTCCAGTAGTTATTGCAGCTCCGGTTGTAAGTCCAACCCCTGTGCAAATAACTTCATTGAAAAGTTTAGTCAATACAGGTGGTAGAAGTGTAGCTTCAATCACAGCTATACTAACAATCTCTGTACTTAGCATGCTAGGTTCTAGCTTAGTCCGAAAGTCCAAAAATCAATAGACTCTAGATCAATCTCAGCCTTATAAATTAACCCCCTTGGATAATACCTTGGGGGATTTTTTTTATTTGCGGCTAGTTTTGTAATGGAGTTTATTAAGATATTTATTAATTGAATTGGGTGTCCACTCGCTATTGAGATCTAAGCTAGTTAGTGATCGGACATCTTTATAACTAACCTCGGTTTTGGCTTGCCAGATATTAATCATCGAATACTCATTTTGAAAAAAGCTAATAATTTTTTGTTTCGAATCTATATTATTTGTTGATTTCCAATTGATGAAGTTTTTTTCGAATTCATAGCTAGGTATTGGCTCTTTGTTATTATTACCTACTTGGCTCAGATTCCAACTGCTCGCTCCTATATTAGTGTAAAGCATAGTTTTTTCTAGGGAGTTATCTACAAGAGCTAAGTTAAAACTCTTGATTTTATTCTCTAGGTTGACATTGATATTTTCTGTATCGGTAATTGGTTCATTGGTAGGGAATCCAATAGCTAGTAAATACTGTCTAAGTTCTGACATAATTGGATCACCAGAATTAACTAAGCTTAAAATATTAAGGCGAATTGGTGATCCGTAGACTAGAATCTCTTTTTGGTTACGAGTAGGATCGTTTTTTATTGTGTAGATTTTGCGATCATTGTCATCTTTAGCTTCTAGAATGATTTTATCAATGTCTTCTACTCCATTTGGACAATCAAGTGGAGATGTACCAAGTTGAATTGGGAGATTTTTACGCAAAGAACCCAGGGCTGTGTACTTATTTTTTAGACTCTCTTTTGGAGTTAAGTTTGCTATGCTACAGATAAGATATTTGCGTAGCTTGCCATTAATAAAATAACCATCATTTCGCCGTGCCATATTAACAAAGAGGGAATAGACTTGATTTCCTGGTAAATATTTTGTAGTGTAATCGGTCATACTACTTGGTAGAGAATCACCTATTTCGCCCTCAAAACTATCTGGAGTGCGAGTAAATAAATTTAGTTTTAATTTTTTGTTAAAGGCTTCTAAGCTGTTTTGACTTAGGTTCTTATTATCTTTTATGGTGTCAAAGTTGGTTACGATATATTTTTCAATCCATGCATTATCATTGGAACTATTGTTAAGTCCGCTGCGATTGAGAACAACGGTTTCGTATTTGCCAGTTTTGCTGTTGCGGATTGGGTTAGGTTTTTTTTCAGTCTTGGCTTCGTTGTCTGTCGGTGTCAAAATGTTTGGACTAGTTGCAATTGGATCAAGTACACTATCATTTAGCACAAAATCACCACTGGTGACAGTTGCATAAACGGAATTGAGATCAGTTATCAAGCCAATATTGCTTTTTTCTTGATAAAAAGATTTACTAACTGGGCGAAAGTTAAGATGATTAAGGAGACTGAGGTCTATAAAATTGTCATCGGTTACATTAATCTCGAATTGAAAAGTCCCAATTGTTTTAAATTCCAAATTTTTTAGGATTGTATTGAACTTAGCATTCCCATCTTTTTCCTTAAGTCTGGCAAAGCTGTATTCAATATCTTCAACCGTGATTGGTTTGGTGTTGCTCCATTTTAGGTTTTTTTTGAGTTGAAAATTGATTGATTTTCCAGGGGTACCTACCCACTCTGGATTTTTTTCCAAGAGAACAGGGGTGAGTTTTGGGCTGCTTATATTATTAAGTATATCATTATGTTCAACTTTGTAAAGAGGGTGATACAATAGACTCGTAACTCTATCTTCCATCTGACTATTAGAAGCCAACACTGGATTAAAATGTCGAATTTGCTGCCCTGCAAAACCTTCCCAGAATTCTCCACCGATGGCAGGTACTTCTTTGGTGAGTGTTAAATAGGCTCCATATGTTATCAAGCCACCTCCACAGCATATACCAATTAAACTAAAAAGGATTGCAAATTGAAAAATTGCAAAAGTATTCTTAATTGAGAAGCATAACTTAAAGGGATTGAGGCATAGCTTTACTCCTCGAGTCCACCAATTATCACTCAGTTGATCTTCATAGATTTTGTGTTGCTTGATAAAGTCGGGCTTGCGAAACTTGGTTTCGGTTTTCGCTTCTGATTGATCCATATCTTCATATTGCTCTCTTGGCATTGAGGAGCCTTCTGATAGATCTGGCGACTTGTCTGAGGGCTGATTTTTGTAAGTATTTTTTTTGTTATCAAAATAAGCTTGGGTTGCCGACTCCAAATCATTATCAAAAAAACTGGTAAATCTTTTGTTTGACATATATGAAATATATATTAGATATTTTTTAAGCTAACAACCTTATTAATTATAAACCTATTATTTGTCAATCTCTTGGTTCTTTACTCAGAATTTGACAAATTGTTTATAATCTTATTATAATTGAAGTATAACCAACAAAATCCAACAAAATTTTTAAGATTAATATGAGTACAAGTATTACCGATGTAAGGTATTTTTACGGTGTAGGACGCAGAAAAGCTGCTACAGCCCGAGCAAAATACTATCCGACCGAAGAAGAATTAACTATTTTCGTCAACAAAAAACCTTTTGAAACCTACTTCCCAGAACAGTTTCGCCAAGTCATCACAGAAGCGCTTAATAACCTAAGTATCACGACTGGTCAGATTCATTTCTTCGTCAATGGTGGTGGTGTTAGTGGTCAAGCTCAAGCTTGTAGATTAGCCGTTAGCAAGTCTCTTATCTTAATGACTCCAGAACTACGCCCAACTGCAAAAATCTATAAATATCTAACTACTGATATTCGTAAAGTCCTTCCAAAGAAAGCTGGTTTCCGAAAAGCCCGAAAGCGAGAACAGTGGAGTAAGCGTTAATCTAACATCAATCTAACATCGTATTCAATAAAAATCTTATTAATCTTATCTAATATTTAATTATGTCAACCAAGAAAGCAGGAGGCTCAACCAAGAACGGACGCGATTCACGTTCAAAAAGACTAGGTGTAAAAGCCTTTGGATCAGAATTTGTAACTTCTGGTAATATTGTTATCCGACAACGAGGATCTAAGTTCCACGCAGGAGAGAATATGCGAGTAGGTGGAGATGATACTCTATATGCAGTTGTCGATGGACATGTACACTTCACCAAGAAAAAAGTAATCACCTTCACAGGAAATCTTAAGAAGAGAACTTTCGTATCTATTATCCCAGTAGAATATGAATTAGTTGAAATGGATGAAAGTGAGGAAGAAATAGTTCAAGCTTAATTGTAAGTTTCTTAAACTTTTTCACATTGATTAAGACCATATTTCTAGGGTCTTTTTTTTGTAACACTAAGTCATTTAATTACCAAATCCTAGGAAGCTTAGGAAGCTTTTTTTTTGGTTGGTGTTTTTTCTGGGGTAGTTACTTGACCTTGTTCGAGACTGTGGGGTGTCGAAGATGTTACGGTTTTGACCGATTTCTTCTGGGTGGTTGATGGCGTAGCTTAGGATAGCTATTGAATTAGCGAAGGTAGGATCGCTGTTAAAATCTAAGATGAACTTAAGCTCTTTTTCGTTGTAGATGTTCTTATAGACTGGAAGTCCTGTGATATTTTTGGCGATTTCGTGGATACCTTGGAGACTTGCTCCGCCACCAACTAGAACTAGACCACCCGGAAACTTGGTTTTACCGAATTTTTCGTAGAGGTTTTTTAGTAGAAGTAAGAAGATTTCCTCAACTCGCTCAGTGGCAAATTGCTTAATCCGCCCAGAATCAAAGACATAGTTGGTCTGAGTCTCTGGATCATAGACTTCGAAGCTCTGAGGCTGGTTATGAATATCGTTACTTAGGTTACAGTGATTTTTTTTAACTTCTTCGGCTATGTCGATACTGGTTTGGAGTCCATAGGCTAGATCGCTAGTGATTTTTTCTGAGCCAACATTAATCACGCCTGAGCCAATCATCTCATCATTAGCCCATACTACATAACTAGTTGTTGAAAATCCTAGATCAACTAGCACAGTTCCAAGGCTTTTTTGGCGGCTATTCAGCATTAACTCACTAGTAACAAAAGGCATATAGAGCTTATCGACTAGATCAAGCTCGGCTTGGTGGAATATCCGACTAAAGTTACGGACAACACCAGGGTCAGCTGTAATAGTTAGGGTGCGACAGGAGAGTTTTTCGCCTACTAATCCCATTGGGTTTTTTATCCCGTCGGTATCATCCATCCCGAAGCTCAGTGGTAAAAACTGTAGAATTTCACGGTCGCGAAGATTGAAGGCTTTTTTGAGACTGTCATAGACTACTCGATCGACATCTTCGACTGTGACTTCTTGCCCAGAGAGAGGAATATAACCCTCAGAATTAATAAATTCCACCCCGAAGCTATTAATACCAATAAGCGTTTCCCGTATCCCAAAACCAATAATGTTTTCAGCTTCAGCTACTAGATCATAAACTGCTTGGCTAATTTCACTCATATCAGTTATAACACCTCGCTTTAGTCCATAAGCAGGGCGCTCTAGAAGTGCATAGACTTGAATTCGGTCTTTTTCGTCGAGGGTTTTGCTGGCAATTGCGAGTTTGACTGATGAGGATCCGACATCGATTGCCACTAAGTACTGTTCTGAGGCCACTGAAAAAAGTTTTTTGGGGTTAGATTTGATAACAAATTCTAGTTGGTAATTTAAATAATAAAAAATAGGCAACTTAGGATTGCAACCAAAATTAAATTACAGATATTAAGCTACAAAAAAGTAGATTTTGTCAAAGCCAAAAAAGAGTTGTGGAAAATCTCTGATTTGTTGATAACTACCCGCATAGATATACTTGAATTCAAACTCAAAGTTCAACACCTAGCTCTTCCCCATCTTCAAAGACTTCTGTAGGTGTCAGGTAACCCAACCTCTTTCTAGGTCTAGTATTTATAGTTTTGGCATTGCTTAACAACTATAGATACTATTAAATCTATGAATCATTAGCTTTAACGAAATATCAAGCATTTCTTTAGTTTTAGAATAACATTTAGT
>JAYWGL010000056.1:0-5184 GCA_043778275.1 Minisyncoccota bacterium | reverse complement strand
GAAAGACTGGTAGAGAGTTTAGAGGCTATGACCTTGCTTGCAGGAATAAAGTTACGGTTGTGATGTGGGGTAGGTGGATTAACTAGACAGGTTCAAGGAAATACCCCACCGCTTTGCGGAGCCCCTTGAAAGGAGCGGACTGAAAACCTAAAATTGACCAAAAAAAATATCTTGTATATAATCAGTAAATAATGACCAAACAGAGATACGAGTCAATCTTATTAAAAGTCCTCCAAGCGACGCAATCCATAACCCACAAAATAATAACTAGTTATATGTTACTAGCTTGTGGGTTGGTTCTAGTTAGTGGAGTGTTTTTGGTTGGCCAAGGTCTTAAAGTGCAGGCGGCTGGTATTGAATGTTCTATACTGAATAGAGATACAAATACATTTAAAGATCAACCCTGCGACAAACTAAAAGGGTGTTCCGAAAATAAATTCGGAGGTATTACAGGGGACGATACCAACACTTACTACTGTAAATTTTCGAAGGACGAACTAGATAATACCAAAGCAAGCGCAGGTGCAACTTCAACGCCAAAAGATACCAGCGCGGCTAAGCCTACAACCTCAGCCGATACTGGTAATCTTGGTAAAGGAAACACACCCGCAACAACTCCTGGAACGACCCCAGCCACTGGAACGACCCCAGCCACCCCAACTCTCCCAAAGCTAGCAAAAGCCCCTGACACTGCCAAAGATCCTTGTGAAGGTGTTTATTCAGGACGAGTCAAAGAAAATTCCGAGCTCTTCGATTGTTCCAAAAACCCAAAGCCAGTCTTCGAAAAAGATAATGAAACCCTTTCTAAGACCCAACCTGATCGTGTTCAATATATTGAGTCGATGTGTAAAGATGTTAACGATACCAAAAGTTACTCGTCACCAACTCATAACCAAAAATGGACTTGTAAGAATGGTAAACTTGACGGTGAAATAACCAATATCACTAACGATCCAATCAAACGCTCCCAGATTGACGAATGGCAAAAAACTGCCAAAAAAAGTGTTTTAGTAGACCCGCCAAAAGATGGAGCTGAATTCCTCGGGCGTAACCTCGGCTGTGCGATTAACAAGACGACAATTCGATTAATCGATCTTCCAAACATTGGGAACTTCACCCCGATTATCCCGATTAACTGTACTACAACCCCTGATGGATTTGCTATTCCAATTAGCCCTGTGGTAGCTCTCCAGGTTATCGTGAGACTCTTTGGCTTTATTGCAAGCTTTATATTCTATCTGATTAACTTTGTGCTGGTCTATAACGGTCTAATGTGGGTTTATTCAGGCTTCGATGGCAAGAGCCAAGCCACAGCTAAGCGTAATATTGCTGACCTTGTCTGGGCGTTAGTGCTACTACTCGGAGCTTATGTTATTATTAGTACCATCGTTGGGCTAATTGGGGCTGGTTCAGTCGAAACCGATTTATCAACCTTCTTTAATGTAAATACGAAACTTTAATCTTACGACCTTAAATCCTATGACTTTTTTTAATCCTCTTATGAATTCACTTACTAAGCTCGCCGTTATCTTTGGGCTAATTACATTACTATTTATCCCGCTTACAGGTAATGCCCAAGCCAAAAAAACTGATGGCGCGGGTGGAGCTGGAATCGGGGCTCTGAATATACTTCAGATTGACTGTCTATTCCCTGGGGCTCCAAGTATTAATGGTGGCTCGTGCTCAGGCAAAAATCTTGCAGGTGAAGTTACTGGGTTCCTTCGAGGGGCGGCTTTCCCTTTGGCTGTGCTGGTGATTATCTGGGGCGGTTATCAATACTTCGTCGGTGGGATTGATGGTAAGGGTAATGGTATGAAGGCAATACAGGCAGCGGTTATTGGGCTACTTGTGATTGTTTCGGCGGACTTTATTGTTAAGGCTATTTTCCCATCTGGTAATAGCGGCGGAGCTTCGATTATTCAAGCTGACGGAACACTTAATGCTGCTGGAGTTATCGGGCTCGCAACCCTTATAAAGAACTTCCTGGTTGGGATTAGTGGAGCTGTAGCTGTCGTTGTGATGATGTGGGGTGGTTATAAATACTTCTTCACTGGGCTAGATTTTGAGAAAGAAGGTGGGCTAAAAGCTATTAAGAATTCGGTTATTGGACTAGTTGTTATCCTGGTTGCCAATGGATTGTTTGACTTCGTACAAGGGTTTGTTACAGCAGCTTCCAAGCCAGGAGCTACCGCCCAAAGCATCTTTGATTTAATCCAGAAAAATCTTGTTATTCCATTCCTTGGATCGATCACAGGTGTCTTAATTGGACTAGCTGCTGCCGTGGCTGTGCTAACGATTATCTGGGGTGGTTATAAGTACTTCTTCGCTGGTCTCCAAGCTGCCAAAGAAGACGGGCTGAAGAATATCCGCAATGGGGTAATTGGATTAGGGGCTGTAATCCTGTCCCAGACAATGGTGACTCTTATCCAAGCAATTCTTCCTGGTACTAAGAGCGGACCAGGTACAACTCCAGAAATCCTCAATATCCAAAAAGACCCAATTCTCAATGTCCTCAAAGTCTTAATCAGTGATATTATAATTCCCACCTCAGCAGGAGTCGCTGTTTTTTTCGCTGTCCTCGCTTCGTATAATTGGATAACTTCTGGGGGAGATCAAAAGAAAATTGAAAATGCTCAAAAAGGAGTTAAGAATGCCGTTATCGGGCTAATCGTGATGTTGGTGGCTGCGACCGCAATTCAGCTCCTTGTATTTATCTATAGTTCTACAGCTAATTCTTTGACCTAATATGACTATTCCTAACTGGCTAAAAGTTTTTTGGTTTTTCCCTAATATCCTTCTCAAGAGCGCTGATTATAATCCTTTGATGTATTTTTGGAAATTATTTTTTAACCCACCGAGTCTCAATCACAAATTCAAATTAAATTGGCTGGATTACTCCGTCTATATTTTTTGTATTGGACTATTCGCAGTTGAGTATCAATTTTTTGCTACCAAGCTTGATTATAGCTTAGCTAGTCTGCCTACTACTTTTGGGCTTTTGATAGCACTGGGATTTTGTCTCTATCTTTTTGGGATGCCTGTTTTTGTCCTTTTATCTTCTATCTTTGTTTACCCTGTTCTTATAATCTGGCGTATGACCAAATGGACTTACAAAAAATTCTTGACTAGAACAAAACCCTAGTATAGTTTTTGGGTATTATGATGAAAGTAAGAGATTTTTTTGCGGTAAGGCAGAATCAGATTTTCGGTGGTTTATTGGTTTTATATTTTTTGATAGCAGGTTTTTTGATGTTTAATCAGAGTATTACTACTGATGAACCTGCTCACCTTGGAGCTGGGCTAGCTTATATGTATGGCTGGGGGCTTAATCCAGAGCACCCTCTTTTGCTCAAGTTTTTTTCGGGATTACTTATTTTTATCTTCACTCCATTTTTGCCCCAAAGCCGTGAGCAATATGGAATTGGCTATGAACTATTTTTTAATAGTGGTTATAATCCTAATCTACTACTTTTTTTGGGAAGGCTTCCTTATCTACTCTTCAATAGTTTGCTTGTCATTTATCTTTTGGTTGGGTCTTTCAAGAAATACTTTGGTCAGTCTTTTGCTATTATTTTTGCTTTTTTATATATTTTTAGTACGACACTTAGTCCTTTTGCAAGCCTCAGTATCTTCGATGTGGCTGGGGCAACTTCGGCTCTAATCTTCATATCTTTAATATATATTTTCCAAAAAAAACTGGATGGAGGACTTTTAATCTCGAATAGGTTTCTTTGGGCTCTAAGTTTGGTAGGCTTCACTTCTGTTAATATTAAATTTACTAATATTCTTGTCCTGGGACTAATCCCACTTCTTCTAATCTTTAACCTAAACAAAATTGATAAACTTAAATCTATATTCAAATATATAGGAATCCAAATTATCACCCTCTTAATTGGAATATATATACTCAACGGGTTTTGTTATCGTAGTCTCCAGGCTAGCACTTACACAAGTTATTATGAATTTAATTTTAAAATCAGATCGACAGTTTACGATATAGTAATTCCACCAACTAAATATGAAATAATTTATAAGCCATTTCTCATCTATCTCAAAGGTCTTCAGATGTCCTTTATGCGAAGTAATGATCTTTCCAATACTTTTTTTATTGATAAATACATCCCTGATACCTTTGGGACACTTGTTACTCGCGTTCTTCCACTCAAGGAAAACCCGCTTCTGGTCTTATTATTGCCTTTGGGCTTCATCTTTGGACTATGGCAGACCCTGAAAAATTACAAAAACTGGAACTTTCTAAAATCTAGCACCCTGTTAATTTTTGTTCCTGTTATCTACATTGTTGCAAGCTTCGGGAGTAAACTTGCGATTGGGCTTAGGCACTTCGACCTGGCTGTCCTGGCGGGTTATGCATTGGTGGCTTATACTATTTCTAAGTTCTTTGTTAATCGCTGGCTTATCGCAGTTCTTTTAGGTGTGTACATTATTTTTTCATTGCCAATGTTATATTCAGGGATTGGTTATTCTAATATATTTTGGATGAAGGATAGCTATTTATTAGCCTCCGACTCCACAATGAACTGGGGGCAAAATGCCAAAAAACCAGTAGAATTCCTAGTCAAAAACAACCTAATCAGTGATTATTACAACCCAAACGAACTTGCCAGTGACTTTTGCTGCAGTCCTGATCTGACAGCTTTGACTCTGGAATTTGTCCGTCCAGGTAACCAAGGGAATAAGAGCTACAAAGGCAGCACAGTCAACCCTGATATAGCCAACAAGCCTTTACAAGATAACCCTGCCAAATACCTAATTATTGACGGGAATACTCTTCAATTTATGATACACCACGCCAACCAAAAATCTAATGAAGCCGTAATTAAAAACCTAGCCCTTCTAAAGTCTAAGCCTATAATCTATAATTATGTTGACCAGGTTTTTGTGTATCAATTGCGAGATTGACTATAGTTTTATACCTATTCTTCTTGCTACGGATTTTACCCTATACAAATCCTTGATATTTGCAATTAAAAATAATTCAATTTCCTGAGTTGACAAGCCTTCTTGTTCAAGTGTCTTGATTAGACGGAGACAGTCTTTAACTGTATTTTCGTGAATTTCAATCATTATTTTGGCATTGCTTAACAACTATAGATACTATTAAATCTATGAATCATTAGCTTTAACGAAATATCAAGCATTTCTTTAGTTTTAGAATAACATTTA
>JAYWGL010000055.1:0-5200 GCA_043778275.1 Minisyncoccota bacterium | reverse complement strand
CAAAGAATTTACTTATTTTACTAAATTTAGCCTTGGTGATAAAGTACTTCATAATGCCTTATCTAAACCAAGGCTTTAATATTGGGCAAGATTAACTAAACAGGTTCGGTAAGAACTTGCCAAAATCTAACAAACCGTTTAACTAGTCTATGTATGTCAAAGTCGATGCAAAATAAGATTACAATATTAGCCCTAATAATTTGCTTCCCTATCGGAATTCTCTTAATGTTTTTTTGGAAATTATTTTCTCCTTGGGTACGTATATTCTTATCTATTTCTTTAATTCTAGTCTTTATGACGCTGGGAATTAGTATTTGGCAAGTTAACAAAATTACAACCAATCTAGATAACCAGATAAAAAAAGAACTTAATACCATACCTCAAAGCTCTGTTAGTGTCTCAAAAACTAATTTTAACCTACCTCAAAAAGATGTCTATGAAAAAGAATCTACTGGCTGGACACCAATTATAGCCAACGGGGCGCAGATATCTATTTTAGACTTTACAGGGCATACTTATCTTAATAAGATTAACAAAAAATCCCTCAATTATTGCGCCGTCAGCTTCGAAGTCAAAAATTTACTCATGGAACCTGTAACTATTTTTCCTGATAGTATGTTTATGTTATCACCTGAAGGGGTTGATCTCAATTTTCCACTAGCTGGAATAACTGGGCTTGGCGACTTTGAGACCCAGCCAAAAGAGACTTACTTTGGTGAGGACAAATTTGAACTAGCACCTAATAATAGTAGAGCTGGGTTTTTGCCTTTTGATTGTCCAGACTTTAAGACTTCGTATATTTTTCAATCAGATATAAATCAATTTTACCCAGAAGTTATTACCCAGGAATTAGCTTATAAAGCCCTCAAAATTAAGATGAGTTTAAGTAACAAAAACCAATCCACCCAAAGTTCTGGTTCTAGCTCTGCCCAATAAAAACAACTAGATCTTACTGGCAAAAGTAACTAAATCGGCTATTGGAACTCGCATATTCATCTGTTCCATTGTGTCTCGGTGTCTTACAGTCACAGTTGCATCCTCTAGACTTTGGTAATCCACACATACACAGATTAGGGTTCCATTCTCATCTTGGCGACGGTACCTTTTGCCAATTGACCCAGCTTCATCATAATCACAAGCTAATCCTGCTTTTCGCAGGCTTTTATAAATTTCTTGAGCTCTGTCCCCCAGCCCATCTTTTTTCATCAATGGTAAGATCGCTATCTTATAAGGACTCAAGCCAGAAGGTAGCGTTAAGAGTATTCTCATATCCGACTTTTCCGCTGTTCCGACTTCTTCAATCTTATAATGCTCGAACATTGTCGCAAGGAACATTCGATTAAATCCAGCAGAAACTTCGATTATATAAGGGTTATATTTTTCACCAGTTACCGCATCAAAGTACGAGAGATCTTGCCCGCTAAATTTACTATGTTGATCCGTATCATAACTAGTTCGATTGTGTACACCTACAATCTCTTTCCAACCCATAGTTCCGAAATGATATTCGATATCCCAAGCGTCTTTGGCGTAGAACGCTCGCTCATCTTCCTCATGTTGTCGCCATCTTAGATTATTGGCATCAATCCCTAATTCATTAACAAAAAAGTCCCAAGTATAAGACTTCCAATACTCAAACCATTTATCCTCCTCCCCAGGTTTCACAAAATACTGAACATCCATCTGCTCGAATTCCCGTGTGCGGAACATATACTGCTTGACGGTGATTTCGTTACGAAAAGCTTTTCCGATCTGAGCTATCCCAAAAGGAAGTTTTCGCCGAGTAGTTTCTTGAACTGCCTTCCAATTGAGATAGATATTTTGGCAACTCTCCCCTTTTAGATAAGCTACCGAAGTAGCATCTTCTACTGGACCAAGATGGGTCTTAACTAGTAAATTAAATTTTTTGGCTTGGCTAAGCGGGTTACCATCGACTGACTTAAGCTTGTGATCTTGGATGATTTTGTCAGTTTCTTCTGGAGTTAGAGCTCCGGCATTTTCCATAATTTTGGCGTCCTCGATTAGATGATCAGCTCTATATCGCTTATGAGTCACTGTGTCTTCCACTAATAGATCGCTAAAACCTCCAATATGACCACTAGCCTCCCAGATTTTGGGATGCATGAATATCGCCCCTTCGATTTCTACCATATCGGTGCGGGTAGCAATATTATGACTACGCCATCTTGCTTCAATATTCTTTTTGAGTAGCATTCCCAGTGGACCAAAATCGTAAGTAGCTGCAAAACCTCCATAAATCTCAGAAGAAGGAAATACAAATCCCTTGCGTCGACAAAAGTCCACAATAGTTTTTAATTCTAGTTTTTGGTTAGTTGGGCTTGTCATAGTCAGATAGTTTTAAGATTTTTTTTGGTTAGTTTTGGTATTGATTTAATAGTTTTTCTGTGGATTCAAGATCGCTAGTATTTGGAGTCTTATCGTAACTAGTTAGTTGGATACTGATATTCAATTTATCTGTACTTTCATCAACGGTAAACCGTTCTATAGGAGTTACTTTTAGCTCCTGAATTGGATTTAGATTGGTTAAAGAGGCTTTTAGATCTCTAAATAGAAGTTTTTTGGGGACTAGGAGACTGTAATCTCGAGATAAGCTTGGGTAATCTGAAGTATCTTGGAATTGTTTGTAGTTATTGATTTTCCAGTTTTCAATACCATTAAGTTCCAATTGAATCACCCAAAGAGTCTTAGTCAGAGGTAAATCAAATTGTTTTTTTAGGCTGTTAGTGACTTGGATTAATTCAATAGGAGTATTAGAATACTGATAGTCATAGCAAGATCCAAGTTTAACAGGGTGGCACTTTCTAACTATCGGCTCTCCGCCATCTATTAACTGCCCAAGGGCGTGAACAATAGAAGTTCCAAGATAGGGATTAGTCGAATCCCAGACCATAGACAATTCCAAGCTGCACTGCGGTTGATTCTTAACTAGTCTGTAGGTCTGATTAATCTCGAAGAGTTTTGGTTGTTTTTCGCCTCGAACAAGGTTTTTTTGGTAGGTAGATATCAGTGTTGTAATTAGATTATCCCTAACATAGGGCTCTAGCTCAGAGTAAGGATTGAGAAGTTGGATGGAATCTTGAACCTCAAGCATACTATTACCGCTTACGAAGGGGCGAGTAATTACCTCATCGAAGCCGAATCTTGTCACGCAGTTTCTAATTAGATTAAGATTGTCGTATTGCTTATTGTAGGAATTATTGGCTGATAGATCTAGGTTCTGAGGGGCTAGATTTTCTAAACCTATCATCCTTACAAGCTCGGAAAGTAAATTATCTTGGGACTTAATCGACTGATAAAAACGATTAAAAGTTAGAACCTGTGTTGACTTATCGTACTTACCCAAAAAATTTAATTTAGTTTCGATGAGTGGTTGCCAATATGCTAATCCTTGATTATCTAACTTGTTGGATAGGTATTCTAAATCCACTTGGATTTTGTTTGCAGCTTCGACTAGATGAGCTTTTTTGTACTGAGTGATTAATTTCCAATTATAATCTTGACCTAGTTCTTGACTCATTCTAATAACTAATGACATTGTCAATTCTGAGGCAGGTGATTCGCAGTATACTTTACTAGACTCACTCCTATAGCCAATGCCAAAACTATTACGAGCAACCGCTTGTGCATCGAAACTTGCTACCTCGAGAATAAATTCCTTAGATTTACTATTAAGACTAGTGGATTGACCGCCACTAACTCCAGGAATAGCCAAAATTTTATCCTCTGATATTAGTACGCGAGTACCAATCCCAAGTGTCGTATTCTTAAGCTGTCCAAGACCTTGGAACTTGGTTGGGGTAGTCAATGATTGGATATTCCACTGTGTCATATAGGTGAGAGATCTAAAAAAAGTTGTTTTATTCTACGACCCAAGAGTTGATAATATCGTAGGCGGTTCCTCGCATAGCTCGATCGAATGCCATATCTTGATATTGTTCACTTGGAAGATCTTTTGGTGCATTGTACTGTTCAGACTTGGTTTCCATTTCTTTGGCTAATTTTTCTAGCTCTTCTTGAGTTGGCTTAGTTGTAACAAAGTCTTCGTAGGTCTTACGTAGAATCCACATTAATCGCATTTCGTTCTTAACATAGTTAGTTACAATCCCCTTCAGTCCTTCTTCATTTGTAGCTATAATACCTTTTGGATTTGGCATTCCGATGATTTCAACAATTTCGGCGATAGTTTTTTTGTTTTCCTTAACATCTTCTAGGACTGACTTTACAATACGCTCAATTTCACTCTCGACAACAGCTTCTTGTAACTCAAATTCAGGAACTAGATCAAGCAGGGTTTGGATGACACGAGTTTGCTTAATATTCTTTTTGACTTGGAGTTTTTCATCCTCGAAGCTTTGGGTATAAGTCTTATCAAAATTTTCTTCATCACCGAAGATCTGACCATACATTGGATTAATCTCTGCAATATCACCAAAAGTCTTGGCTAATTTGGCTGGAGCTTCCCCTTTTTCATCTGGTTGATTAACCATTTCTAGGAGCTTAGTTTTGCGATCCTTAAGATAAGTTTCGAGAGTTGGGAAATTGGCTGGGATATCCTTATCTTCAACTGCCTTGACTTTGATTACTGTATCTTGGGCCAGTTCAATATTTGGTAGAGTTGTAGCGGTTAATTCAAAGACATAGCCAGATTCAGTTAATCCAAGCCCTTCACCATTAACATTAATATCGAAGCCAATAGCTCGCTTATCCAGGGTCTTAAGTTCTGTGACGAATTCTAGAATTGCGGCGTTACCGAATTTTTGGATAGTTTCTTGTTGGACAATGGAGTCCACCTTGCTTGGGTCTAGTTCGGCATCCGCCATCTTGGCTGGGACTTTGCCAGGGCGAAAGCCTGGTACGCTAATGGTCGCTCTTAGTTGATCTACGATACGATCTCTAAACTTATTGTATTCGCTTAGTGGTACTGCTTGAGTTGCCTTGGCTGTGTAGGCATCAACGATATTTAATGTGATTTTGTTTGGAGTTGCTAGGGTTTTTGCTGTTTCAACAGAAGTTTTTTTTGCCATAGATATTCTTTGTGATAATTAATTTCAATACCTATATATTGCTATAAGTTGGCTTATTTTGTCAAGTTACAACCGAACCTGTCTAGTTAATCTTGCCCAATATTAAAGCCTTGGTTTAGATAAGGCATTATGAAGTACTTTATCACCAAGACTAA
>JAYWGL010000054.1:0-20033 GCA_043778275.1 Minisyncoccota bacterium | reverse complement strand
GATCAAGAAACTAACTGTATGTATGGACTTGGTCATCAGGCTGTTCTCTGGACTTTTGACGCTATTACTGGAGCTACACCTTGTAAGGTTGTGGCTGTAAATATTAAATATACTCAAACCTCTTTATATTGCGATGGAAGCCTACCAACTAGCATCTATGGCAAAGTAAAATACCTTGGCAATCAATCTGCTTTGAACGGAGTATCAACTCTCCCCCTCTCAATTAAAGATAAAAACGGATTATTAATCAAAATTGGAAATCTCAAGACTACAGGTGAAATTGATATCAGTGATATCCCCTATGGAACTAGCGTTAGCTATGGAGCGATTGCGGGATTGAATACTACTGAATTAAGTGCGGCAGGGTTCAGCAATCAGTCAGGATCTCCAGCGCTTAACGGTCAAGTAGTTACTATTATCCTACAAACTCTCAAAGATCCCCAAATATGTTTTAATACAACTGTTACCCCCAATCCTATTGGAAATTCTATTACTAATATGGCTACTCTAAACAACGGTACAAATACTTTTAGTGCGACTGCTAGTTTGAGTTTGGTAGTAACAGCCGATATGTCCTTGACTAAAATATCGAGTGGCGGCGGTAACTCCACTAATGGAACTATTGGTAAAATATATCAAGGTTCCACGGTAACTTATACACTTGTCGCCACGAATAATGGCAGTGCAAATGCAAACGGAAATATAGTCGTAGTTGATACAATTCCAATTGGTTTAACCCCTCTAATCAACAACGGAACTAATTATACAGGTTCACCTAATTGGATATGTCAATATACAGCGCCTAATATGACTTGCACCAATACAAATTCAATGGCAAATGGCACTTCTGCGACAGTTGTCCTAACGGCTAAGGTTAATTAACAACCCTTAAACTTTTTCTAAAATCGCTCATCCAGACCATACATTACACCTGATTTTGTAGATGTGCTTTGGTTGATTTTGTCGATGGTTGAATTAGATAAGCCGAGTGCACTACCGAGATTGGTCTGTACTCCTAGGTTTTGAAGGAGGGACTTTGGGGATTCGATTTTTACAGTTTGGTAATTAGCTACATTGACGTCCATTGCAGCTCGTGCCACTGATTCGTCAAGAGTTCCGACTTTATCGATAAGACCATTGGTAACGGCGTCACTATTGAAGAAGACAAATCCGTTAGCTAGAGATTTTACTTTGGGTACATCCATTTTTCGCCCGAGAGCTACGATGTTCACGAAGTCATCATAGGTGCGATCGACCATTTTTTGGAAATAGGCTTGTTCTTCTGGTTTTATTGAGCGAAGACTGTTACCTATATCTTTATTTTCACCTGCTTTGATCACAGTTTCTTTATAACCGATGTTATCAGCTAGTTTCTCAAAGTTTGGAAGGGACATTCGAACTCCGATAGAACCAGTTTCACCATATTGATTGCCAATAATGTAATTTGGGACTTTGTAAGTTGCGAGCAATGCTCCAGAGGCTGCAATTTGGTCGTAGTAAAAAATTCCAGTGGCAATTCCCTTGGTTTCCATTAGACTTCTAATTTGATCTCCCAGCATCTGAGAAGCATAGACCTCTCCACCTGGGGAGTTAAATCGAAAAACCACATTCTTTATACTTTTATCTTCTTTGATTTTTTTGAAATCGCTAGTTACTTTGTCTAAGAAAATTCCACTTGAGTTAGCAGCAGACCCTTCTCCAGAAGTTATAGCTCCACTGAGATCATATATAAGGACTTTGCTTTCTGGGGATTTCTCTTGCCCGGCTGTTACAGAATAGCTTAACGGAGTGTTAGTAGCATTAGACGAAGTTTTGCTTGCACCAATCCCAGCGATGGCA
This sequence comes from Minisyncoccota bacterium, assembly GCA_043778275.1. Taxonomy (GTDB): domain Bacteria; phylum Patescibacteriota; class JACMRA01; order JACMRA01; family JACMRA01; genus JACMRA01. The sequence continues at coordinate 18,194 of JAYWGL010000054.1, read as the reverse complement.
CCGAAGACAATGACAATTAATAATATCATCCACAAAAAACTACTAATAATTCCTGGAATAGCCGAAAGTAAATAAACTATAAAGAAGCCTCTTAGTTCTGGCTTGACGCTGATTTTTTGGGTGTTGTCGTACATAAAAGTTAAATAATTTTTTTTGAAAAGTAATTTAAAGAAATTGCTATAGGGTTATATAATACCGACTATTTGTCAAAATGTCAATAATCTGTTTGATTAATTTACTTTTAGGGTAACTACATTCTAAACAATACAATATGTTAAATACGAATAAAGATAATCAACTGGTTCTTATTCAAGAGAGCTCACCAAAATTATCAACGCCGCCAAAACCAAAGTCTAAGCTTCTTTTTAAGAAACTAAAAAATCTTCTGATCCTGGGATTGAGTCTAGGATTTCTTATCTTTGGGTTGTCTATAGCTTATATTATTTTCACTCAAGGGCAAAATAGTGATAGTTACAGCTACGCAAAAAAAGATACACAGCCAGGCACAAAAAAGTTTCTAGATCTTAGCGATATAATTGCAACCAAAAAAACTGACTCAGAAGCCAATGTCTATACTACAGAAGCGGAGCCAGATGATACCGAAATTATAAAAGCTAATGAAATAACGCCGACACCAGCAATTCCCGAGTCTCAAAATGACCTTAAATCAAATTCAATCAAATCTCCTGAGATTTTATCTTCGTCGCAAAGTTCACTCAATCGAATTAGTTCCTCCTCTAATTCTTTTTCTGAACCAATAGTACCTGTAACAATTAGTTCAAGTAGTTCTACATCATCAATTATTTCAAACTCATCACCAGCCTCTATAATTTTAAGCAGTGCGAGTAGTAGTAAATCTTAGATTAGCAGATTCCTGTGATAGAAATTAGGATTATTAATAGTTTTTGAATATAATAGTGTTACTACCTAAAATATAATTTCAAGTTTGTGTCCAAAAAAGTCGATCTTAAAAGACTTCAAATCTTATCAAATTATCTAAAAAAACTAGTTTGGTTAAAATTTTTGTTATAAGTTAAAATCTGATATTAACACCAAATTGATTGACAAACTAACAATAATCAGCTAACTCTAACTCATAAACGTTTTGATGAAATACTTAAGATTAACTAATTAATACTAATTCTACTACTAACTTTACTTCTATGGCTGTCCTTCGAAATATCGATGTCTCAAACAAAATTGGCGTCTCTCCTGCTACTGTCCAGAACTGGATAAAATATTCCTTAGCTGGCAAAATTCATCTTGATCTTACTAAGATTGGTAATCGCCACTTCATCGAAGACAATCTTGAGAATTTAGATCGGATGCAAAAACTCAAGAATCAAGGAGTAAAGTACCGCTCCAAAACTGATTGGATAACTCATAATGTCAATGACAAAATTTATGAAGTCTTTACGGATCTAGAGCTACTTAATCTAATGCATTCTATAGAATTCCACCACGCAATCCCACTAAAATATAGTTATACGGATGCTGGGATAAAATCTTATCGAGAAGCCCTCCTTGAAGAGTTTAAGAATAAGAATCTATCAACTTCTATAGAACAAAAAGCTACCGATGGATTCCTCGGGCAAATTATCAGTAGCTATATAGCTGATGGATACAAGATAAATATTGTAGAAATTGGCTTCGATTATCAGACCTTTAGTATTCGAGAATCTCTTAAGAACGCTATTGAGAAAAATGCCTTGCATAAATATATTTCAATCAGTCACTCTAGTGATATGCATATTGCCCGTAAAAAAGCTATCCATGAAGATATGAAACTGCCAGAAGTGGAATTTGTCGCGGTCAAGTTAGACTTTGAACGAGAATCAATCCAAGAAGTCTTATGGAAGCACAAACAATCTGAAAAGGATGAAAAAATTGTTAATATCTGTATGCTTCTAACTGGGGCTATGGGTAACTTCAAGCAATCTGATAATATCTTATCTCGTATAGCTCAGTCAATGGACGGTGAAGATAAATTGCTTGTATCAGCTCTACTTACAGACAAAGATGGAAAGGATAAGATGGAGAGAGATATCAATATTAGCGCTAATCGAGCTAAGCGACATGACTGGTTATTTAAGCTATTAAATCTCTACAAACATGCCGAATATAAGACGCATATCTATGATGAGAACAAGAGTATTAGAACTCGGGAAGCCTGCTTCAAAGATTTTGTGGAGATCAAATATAAAGTCTATGGTTATGAAAAATCTATTAAGATTAAGAGGGATGAAAGTGTAACTTATTTCTATAGTAGAAGCTTTAGTATTACTGAGTTTTCACAGTTAGCCCAAAAGTTTTATAAGATTGATCAATTTAATCTGATCAATAACGAGCAGATAATCTTTGCCGCTCTTTCACTTCGCTCTCAATATACCTAAAAACTGAACTAAAAAAATAACCCGAAAAAGGTTATTTAGAATGTTTGTAGTTTTAACTAAGTGCTGTGGGAGGCTTTTTTAGTTAATTAACTATCGGTAGTCAAATCGAGTCATAGTGAAATGTATATGTAGTTAGTTACATATTGTGTAAATGGGTATATTATATTTGTTTCAATGTCAAGTAATTAATTTTAAGTTCTACTAAAAACATTGTTTTAATCAATAAAAAACTAGAAATTTAAAAATTATTTGATCGTCATAAACTCTTGAAAAGATCTTTCCCATTCTTTTTTTTCATCCCAGGGCATAACCCCATTTGGTTGAGTTAGCCCATTCTCACTGCCAACCCCAGTAGAAACAATCAAAATTTTAAGCGGATCTGGAGTTAGATTACCGAAGCTTGTTTGAAGTTCGATAGCTTTTTTTATGGCAAGATCAAAGGCGTGCTTGCGGGATGGGGTTACTTGGTACTTTATATCTTTTTGGTCGGGTGGGAGCTGTTTACATAGAAGTTCTAATATTGCAATAGGGTTGTCATTTTGGTCGTAGTTATCTAAGGTTACTACCGTATAATCGGCAATATCGTAGCTAATCTTACCCATAATCTCTTTTTTCCAGTCGTCACGCCCAGCTCCATCACAAGAAACAATATGGATTATACAATCATAAAGTCCGCGTTCTCGCCAAGAAGATAAGGTATTGAGGAGTTGCTTCATACTTTCTGGTTCGTGGGCATAATCAACGAGGATTGAGATATTAGGTTGGGACATAAAATAATGATTGTTCTATTTATGATAGAATCAAAGCCAAAAAATTCGAGTATGGCAAATCCTTGACAAAAATCCAAGCCTTTTGTAGTATATGATTACGCGCAGTTAGCTCAGCGGTAGAGCACTTCTTTGACGTAGAAGGGGTCACAGGTTCAATTCCTGTACCGCGCACCAAAAACTAATTTTTAATTACTCATCCCAATTCCGTTAAATTCAAAGACTATCAGATCTCGAAACTCAAACTCTTTGAACTCATTACTTCCCGATACAGCGGGAATTTTTAGTATCCATTTTATATCCATATAAGCAATATTAACTCTATCACTTGATTGCAGAATTGTAGAACAACCAGTTTGTGGGTTATAAATTTGGCTACTGCCTAGTATATCCCAGCTATTGGCATTATAATCCTTTGTATATAGTTGGCACACCCAATTCAGAGATTGATCCGCTCCGAGGGTTTGTATATCTTTTAGCTTAAGAACCAAATCCTGATCTATATTAAATCCTGGTAAATTATTTCGACTAGGGTTATAATCTGTGCTACTAGATAGCACTTGAATTGGGGTATTGATAGTATTCATTAGACCTAAGCTTGTAACAAATAATTCGGGATTTAACCCAACTCCTAATTGATCTAGATAGGTGGGATTGCTGCTATTAAGTGAGCTTATTAGAGTGGGATTTTTTAGGAGGGTCCTAACTGTATTAGGCGTAATACCGGGATAAAGGCTGTATATTAATCCGATAATTCCACTTACTACAGGGCTGGCAAACGAAGTCCCTAGAGCTCGCAGTGACCACAAATCTACCCCTTGAGTGTTTTTATACACTGGGGTTACAACTCCGTTATCAATCGGGACTGATATATCAACAGCCTGTCCATAATTAGAATATGAGCTTTTTGTTAAATCCTTGTTGATAGAACTCACGCTAATTACCGAGTCAAAACTAGCCGGCCAAAAAAGATTATTAGAATTATCATTTCCACTTGAGGCGACAATTATCACGCCGTTATCGCGAGCATAATCAATAACTTCTTGATAAACACTAGAATATATATTCGACCCAGCCGAGATATTAATTATCTTAATGCCTTTACTAATGGCGTGGTAGATAGAAGAGATCATTGAATCTTGATATAAGCCTGGGGCTATATAATTACCATTAGTATCTTGCGTGATATCATCATCACTAGAAGTCTTGTAAGGTTTAATCTTACACCAAGGACATACACCAACCGTCCCCAATTGATTATTCGCCGAGGCTATGACTCCAGCTACCATACTCCCGTGAAATAGAGAGCGATTAATAATGTTCTGATTACTAGTGCCTTGCTTATAGAGCGAGGGTAGGCTCACGTCCATATCTCCATCGGCAAAGTCAATTCCACTAAGCATATTAGGGCTGAGGTCAACTTGGCTAGGGTCGAAGGCTGAGTCAATCACGGCTATAATGGGATTAGACTTGACTTGAGGTGCCACTATATTAAGTATATTAGCATAATTCGGGTTCATTATCGTTGTCGGATTGCTTATTATGAGAGGATCTGGGGCTAAAATTTGAGATTTTTCGATTGGGTTTAGAGCGACCTTAGCTATCCACTCTTGACTCTCGAGAAGGTTAATGAGATATGGATTGATGTTTTGATTAAAGCTTAATTTGAAGATTTTATTTGGGATTAGGGTTTTGATTTTGGTTATACCTAGTTTTTGAGTCAGATTAAGGTTTTCGAGCTGGTTCTGAGATTCTGTATTTGGTTTTTTGGTTGAGATGATTAGCTGGTTAATGGCTAGAAGGCTTTTTTTGGCGGTGTCAATATTATTAGTTACTACTTGATAATTAAGACTCTTTGGCTCTTCATTTGGGATTGCAATTGCCACTAAAGTTAACTGCCAAATAATTAGCAGAACGAAAATTGTAATTGAATTAAGGTGTTTTTCAATCTGTTTTTTAAAATCTATCATAGATAGACTTAACTTAGAATGGCTTTTATTTTTTGGTCAAAGCTTAGCCTAATTACCAAGATTAACTTATCACTAATTTCTTTTTGCGGGCTTTTATTAGCATATTCATTCTAGGTTGACTCTCGAAAAATTTGTCATTGGTCATAAGAAAATCCCAGAAAAGACCATCCCACTGTGTCGTCCAATTGCCCTTATTATAATTAGACATTTTGAGAATATAATTACTACTAGAGACATATGGTTTAGTGGCAAAAATCCCCCCATCGGCATATAAGCCCATCCCGATAACATTAGGTACCATAACCCAATCTAGAGCATCGATAAACATAGATGAGAACCAATGCAGGCATTCAACAGGGTCGTAGCCGGAGAGCGTCATCCAATTAGCTAGTATCATAAGCCTTTCAATATGATGGGCGTACCCAAAGTCCCGAACCTTAACTAAAACCTCTCTAAGCGGAATATTATCAAGCCTGTCCAAATCTTCAAACCAAAAATATCTGGGAAGGGGTTTTACAGCCCCAAAAAAGTTATACTGACTAATTATGGTTTTGTACTGGGTATCATACATACCCTTAACCCATTCACGCCAGCCAATCAATTGTCTAATATATCCTTCTACTGAGGCAAGCTTGGTTTCTATAAGATCAGGATCATTTTCTAATTTTTGGGTAAGTTTGGACAGGATTTGCTTTGGAGTTAGTAACCCACAGTTAAGATACGGGGATAAAATAGAGTGATTAACCCAATTATCTTGCGTGGTCATCGCATCTTCATAATCCCCGAAGTCCGCCAAAAAATTCTCAATAAAATCTTCCAAAATTAATTCAGCTTCAGCGTGCGTCGTAGCTAAATAGCATTCCTGAGCATTGCCGTAACTGTTGGGTAAATATTTTTCAACTTCTGCTTTGACCTGATGCCAAGTTGCATTGTCTTGTGGTTTTAGATGTTCTTGGAATTGGTAGTTCTTGGGTAAGGCTTTTCGATTGTCGGCATCATATGACCACTTACCGCCAATTGGCTTATTACTCGAATCTACTAAGATCCCAAGACGTTTACGCTGCCAAGTATAGAAATTAGCCATAATCAAGCCCTTCGTCGTTCGGGTATCTAAGTAATTCTGAAAGTCAGTTATGGAGGTCAAAAAAGATAAACTTAGTAAAACAGTAACTTGCCCAAAGTGTTGTTGGCAGATCTCAAGCACCGAAGCTCCAAAGGCTTTATCACTAATAGAGCAGAACTGAATCTGAGAATACTCTTTACTAAGTTCTATTAACTGAGATTCGAAGCTATGATTATCAAGAAGGCTTGAATAATGGATTTTTTGGTCAGGCTTGATTTTGGTCTTAAGGAAGCTTGCATAATTACGCATCGAAGCCAAAAAGAAGGTAATTTTTTGTTTGTGGAGTTTTTTAGTTGTAGCACAGTCAAGCGGATTCTCGATCATTAGATAGTCAGTGTCGGTACTAAGGGCAGGATGCTCCTTGAACAATTGATCACCGAGAATGAGGGTTAGGGTTTTTGGTTTGGTAGTCATGGCTAATTTAAATATCAAGCTCAAAGTGCCAAATTTTTTTTCTTGCCTAATTTAAATCCCGATAACAACATTGCGTTTATCATTATATCTTGTATTCTTTGAAATTCAACGGACTGAGGATCTTGCTTGTCTCTATAGAAATCTACAAACCAACTTGCTTCTTTATCATTCTTAAATGAGTAAAATGAAACTGGTTCGTTAGTTTCTAGGTTGATTAGTCCTAGATCTACAACTAAGCCACTGCTATGAGGCATTCTATCCATATTGAGAAGTAGATCCGTTTGTTCTTGACCGTGAATTGCAACCCTTTTGTCATATGCTAATTTATAAAGCTCAGGACTTCTATACCCATCTTTTATTACTATACCCATATTGGATTTACGAATTATCTCTTGGGCTTTTAGAATAGGTTCGATAACTCTAAGAGAGACTAAAATTAGACCATCCCGAATATCGATATTTTCTAATTCTTCTATACTTATATTTAATTTTGTACGGATATCCTCGCGATAATAATAAATTTTATCTGCTTTTATTTCGTAATCAATAGGGTTTACAAATGTTTCCATATAAATAAAAATGTATAGTTGGTGTTGATAGTAAAGAACCCCAAAATTATTTGATTGTCAAAAGCCCTTGCCAAAATCCCACTTTTAACTAATATTAGGATTATTATGACCGAGATTACAAATCACGACACCAAGAATAACTCAACCAAAAATCTAATTTTATCCTTTGCTTCTTACCTTGCTCTGTTTGTTGGAACTGGCTTTATATCGGGGGCTATTGTTCATTCTGGAGATGTAAACCAGATCCCAAAGTACGCCTTGATTGGAATTGTTGGAGTTTCCTTATTTTTGGTGGGGTCTTCTATTCAAGAATTTGTACTTAATAAAAATACCCAGAAAACAGGAATTATTAAGTTTTTCTTTTTTTCCCTTCTTTTATCTATTGGAATTGGTATGATTAGTGGCGGTACTCAGCATTTTTCGGATTTTCCAGTATATTCCAGTTTTTTGATCCCTATTGGTCTGATAGTTTCACTTCTTGCTTTTATCTTTAAGAATGATTATAAAATCTCAAACAAATCATTTGCAGGGGTTCTTGGTGTTTTTGTAATGATATCTAGTTTACTATTTTTTGGGTTGAATAATTATGCTAATAGCCTTATTAAGTCAGATTCTTGTGGCAAAACTAGTTTTATGAGCGTTCAAGTCTTAGCTAGTAGTGGACATTCAGAAGCAGAGTGCTCTAATCCAGAGCTAAAGCAAGATAACTCAATTAAAGCTATGAGTCCGATGCCAGTTACAATCAACGGCGACCAAAGTTTCCTTGAGGAGATGATCCCTCATCACCAAGAAGCAGTAGATTCTTCGGTTAAGCTTCTAACTACAACCGCTAATCCAGAACTAAAAACCCTTGCCCAAAATGTCATAAAAGCTCAGACTCAAGAAATTACCGATATGAAATCTTGGTATAAAACTTGGTTCAATCAAGATTATAAAGCTAGTTCAAGTTATATGAATATGATGGATGGAATCACCACAAAAGTAGGTGGCGATCTTGACAAAGCCTACATAACAGGAATGATAAGTCATCATAAAGGAGCAATTGAAATGGCAAAAGCAATTCAAAAAACCACAAAAAGAGTAGAGCTTAATAAGTTTTCTGAGGGTATTATTTCGACTCAATCTATAGAAGTTGAGAGCTTAAAGAAGTTACTGGTACCAATTTATACAGATGAGAGCCAAACACATAGTCATTAGCGTTCATCCATTGACAGAGTTAGTTTAGTTGTTAAATCTTATAACATTATTAATATAATTTAATGTATGTTGCAGCTTTTAACACAAATAAGAACACAGATAAAAAAGAAGTCAAACCTTTCATTCGTACTTGCAGGTCTATTAATAGCTCAAGCTACTTTTGGCTTTGTTTATCTTAATTCTACCTATTTTACAAAGGTACAAGCTAGTACCCAAGGGTTTTATGTAGATCAGGCAATTGGCAATGACGCTAATTCTGGCAGTATGACTACGCCGTTTAAATCTATTGAAAAAGCTCGCGATACAGTCGCAGCTATAAGTTCTAGTATGACGGGGGATATTGATATTATTATCTCCAATCGCTACCAAGTTACTACTCCAATCTCATTAAATTCAGCTCATAGTGGTAAAAACAATTTTAAGATTAGATACTTATCTAACCCTGCTAATCCCGCAGTCGTTGACGGGGCAAAAATGTATGATAATGGATGGCAAGACAATGGGAATGGAATCTACAGACTAAATCTTGGAAGTCTTACCGAAGCTCCTCGAGAAATTTATCTCAATGGGATAATGCAAACTCGCTCAACTTCAGATGGTGATGGTTACACATTTAGTCAGACGGGGGCTCATCAACTCAAGATTAACACTGGTCAAAATATTGGTAATTGGGGTAATCTTAATGATATTGAATTAGAAGGAGTAGCACCAAATTACTGGAAGCACACAATCGAAAAAGTTAGTAACATCAGCGGAACTACTATTAACCTTGTAAATGCAGGAGGTTTATCTAATGGCGATAGTAATTTCAAGAGTGGGCATATTGTTAATATTCGCAACGCCTTTGAGTTAATAACCCAAAATGGTGAATGGTATCATAACAAAAGTAATAACAATCTATATCTAAGATCAGCAAATAATCCAAACGGTTCAGAGCTGGCTGTGCCTGTCACTGAAGGTTTATTTAACATAGATGGAGGTAGTAATATTGCTTTTGAGAACTTGACCTTTGCTTATTCGGCTTGGAATACTATCCCTAACAAAATTGGTATCCAGACTATGGGACAAGGCGGTGTAGTTAATAAAAACATGTCGATAGGTTCGTTTAATCAAGATATTATGGACGGGGCAATTACAATGAATAACTCCCAAAATCTCAACTTTGTGAATAATCGATTCCAAAATCTGGCTTCTTATGCACTTAGCTGTAAAGACGGATGTAAAAATCAGAATATCACCACTAACGAATTTCTTAATATGGGTGGTGGGGCGATGATTTATGGAAATGTCAACGGTCATAATGCCGCTTCAGAAATAAATACAATTAATATAAAAAATAATCTAATCAAAAATACGGGGGTTAACTATTACGGAGCCGCCGCTTTGAGTTTTGTTTATGGACGGAATATTAATATAAATCATAATGATATTACAGAGGTTTCTTATTCGCCAATCGCTATCGGTTGGGGCTGGAATGCAAACTCCAACCAACTAAGCGACAATAAAGTTACCAATAACCGTATTTGGAATTATTTGACTAAGGTGTTTGACGGCGGTGCGGTTTATACACTTTCTAATCAACCAGGTACAGTTATATCTAATAATTATATTTATGATGCTAAGCACGATTATGGAGGTATTTACCCAGATGAGGGCTCTTCCAAAATTAAGATTGATAGCAATGTTGTAGATACTGGACAAGCTTTTTGGCTCTATATTTGGTCTAATGATAAAATGTTTGATCTATCGGTGACCAATAATTTTGTGAAGAGTTACACCTGTAACACCAACTTTGGAACCTATTCCACAAGGTTGGATTTATGCGAAGTTACACGAGGGAGTAATACTACTTACACTAATAATACTGCGGTTACTGGTGCTTGGTCATCTAGTGCCCAATCTATTATTAATAACTCAGGGCGGCAAGCTATGACCAATATTTCTTCCAGTTCTCTTAGTTCGCAAGTTAGTTCGAGCCTTAATAGTTTAGCTGTCTCAAGTAGCGGTGCAAATAACTCAGGTAATCTGGGTATAAAAGGTCTAAATTATAATGAAAATATCAATATTGACGGCATAGCAGATAACTTCTGGAGTCAGGCACCTGAGCGCGCCGTAACGAAGGATTTAAGTAGCAATACTACAAGCATTACAAGTGTCAATGATTTATCTGCAAAATTTAAGAGTTTATGGAAGTCAGATAGTTTATATTTATTTTTGGATATTACCGATGATATATTAACAGCTCCAGTCAGTATCCCATCTTACCAAAGAGACGGTGTTGAGATTGTAATAGATAGTAATAACTCTAAAAATAACAATTATGACGGTATTAATGATTGTAAATTTATATTTAATTATATCGGTACAAATGGTAGTGTAGTTGGTCCCGCGGATGTATTTAATAATGGGCAATCTAACTGTAATAGTAATGGAGTCGTATACTCGCAAGGAAGTAAGCAAGGAGGATACACCCTCGAAATAAAAATTCCTTGGTCAGCTCTTGGCACTAATCCAAATAGCCATAATGCCAATGATTTGATTGGGTTAGATATGTTCGTAGATGATAATGACGGAGGGAGTATCAAAGAAAGTGTTTTAGCTTTTTATTCTACCACAACAAATATTTATATTAACCCATCTCTTTGGGCAAGTTTTGTTTTGTTACCTTGGCAATCGATCGCTTCATCACCTTCTAGTCAAAATACAAATCTCTTGGAATGTAACTCAATACCAAGTTATTGGAGTGGGCAATTTGTCAATGGGTGGGAATCAAGTTTTAATCTTCAAACCAGTGGTAAATTTTACGATTCCAATAGAAGCTTAGTTACAAAGGAAGGTAAAAATACTTTGGAAACAGTTTTTAACTTTGGTTCATATGGCGTGAACGAAGTTAATATACCGGTTGGTGGGACAGGGTTCAAAGCAAAAATATTTAATGAGGGGGTTGATAAAGCCTGTTTTACTTACTATCAGTATCTTGAGCCGGGGTTTGATTTTAATAAGGGCGGTAAATTACCTGGTTTTTATGGCGGTGTTGGTAATACTGGTGGTAATGTCCCAACGGGTTCTGACGGATTTTCTACCAGGCTTATGTGGCGATCTAATGGTCAAGGTCAAGTTTATGCTTATATGCCGAGTTCTACCAACTTTGGAACACAGCTAGGAACGGGATCTTGGAATTTCGAACCTGGAAAGTGGCAAAAAATATCTCAATATTTAGAGCTAAATACGCCAAATCAAAACAATGGTTCTGTCAAAATGTGGATTGATGGGGTTGAAAAATTCTCTGTCAATAATCTAAATTTTCGAAATAGCTTAGACTTAAAAATTGACGGTATCTTGGGGCATACTTTTTTTGGTGGGAATGATTCTAGTTGGGCATCTCCCAAAACTCAAAAACTTTGGTGGGCAGATTTTGATGTAAAAGCCATACCAAACTTACTCCAACCAACCCCCCTCAACCTAAAAGTCAATCTCCAAGGCACTTTCAACACTTCTACTAACTCAATGAAAACAACTCTAAAAACCAAAAACTTAATCCCATTAAATCAACCTTATAACAATTCAACATTTAATTACACAGGTACAGAAACCACAACAGCAAGTACTATGCCAAGTAATACAGTTGATTGGATATTACTAGAATTCAAAAATACAACTGGAACCATAGTAGCCCGCAAAGCTGCTCTCCTAAAATCAGATGGCGTAGCAGTCAATAGCGATGGATCTAATCTAACAACCCCATCAACTCTAACAACTGGAAATTACCAATTAATAGTAAGACATAGAGATCATCTGGCTATAGCAACCAATACTCCCTTGAATATAACTCTTGGAACTCCTACTACAATAGACTTCACTAACAATTCTAATGTAAAAGGATCTAATCAAGCAATGTTATCTTCTGGAGTGTTCGGACTAAAACAAGGAAATGCCAATGGAAGCAATGCCATTAATTCTCAAGATAGAGTAGCAATTAGAGCAAGTAGCGATCAAAATAATGTTTATAACTCTCTAGACATTAATATGGACGGTATTATTAGTTCTATTGATAGAATTATGAGTCGAACTATATTGGATGGAGTTGAGAATGTTTAGAAAGGCTTGGATCTTGACCAAATAACCAAATATTGAGAGCATAAAGACAATATGATTATTGACGCTAATTCCAATCTGGCTAGCCTTAAGACTATTATTAAGTCTGTCCCGCATAAGCCAGGAGTCTATCGCTATTACGATAGTTCTAAAAACCTCCTATACATTGGCAAAGCTAAAGATCTCAAGAATCGAGTTAGTTCCTACTTCCAAGAGTCAGGAGATATGAGTACGCGTATACGCTTAATGGTCTCTCAGATTAATTCTATCGAGTACAGCGTAGTTAATACTGATAAAGAGGCGGTATTGATGGAAGCCAACCTGATTCATAGCTTGCAGCCTCGCTACAATATCTTACTTAAGGATGACAAGAGCTATAGTTATGTTCGCATTAGCCGAGACATCATCCCATCTGTGACGCTTACTCGGCGTAAGTACGATCCTAATTCTAGGTACTTTGGTCCCTTTACTCGCCAGTTTGCGATTACGGATGCTCTGAGGACTTTGAGAATTATATTTCCTTTTTGCTTGGAGAAGGTGGCTAGTGATAAGCCTTGTAATTATGTCAGTATTAAGCAATGCGAGGGTGTGTGTTGCGGATGGGAAGATATAGAGATATATAATCAGCGGATGGAGCAATTAGTTAATGTCCTATCTGGGCGGGTTGATGTAGCGGTAGAATGGATACAGGAGCGGATGAAAGAAGCTGTGGACAAGAATAACTTCGCGCTTGCCAGTCTCTGGCGGGATAAGATAGCTCTGCTCAAGGATATAATCAGCGATCAAAAAGTCGTCCTGCCCCAAGCCCAAGACATCGATATAGTAACCCTAGTTACCAAGTACGATACAGAGGGGCTACAATTCGGTAGTATCTATCTTCAGAATATAAGAGCGGGTAAGATAACTAATGTCAATAACTTTTTGATGACGGGGACTGAGGTAATTGATGACCCAGAAGATGGGGAATTACAGATGCAGTTCTTAAGTAGGTTCTTGGCAAGTTATAAAGCTGGGATGAATGAAGAAGTCCCGATACTCTTGGAGGTGTTTTAATTGACGAGATAGTAAACTGGGGGTTTGTTTATGAGATATGCCTCGATTCAATCACACTACCCAAAAAATTGACCAAAACGGGGTTCGAGTCTCCAAAGGTCGCAGCGGGCTTAAAAATCATATTATAGCCAATCCTGGGTTACAAATCTTTGATTCTAAGAGTGAGTATGAGCTCTATTTAAGGTTTGAGGAAGATCAGAAGAACGGTAAAATTAGTAATTTAGAGTGTAAAAAAGCCTTTCCGCTTGTCCCAAAGAAAACCTGGTGGAATAATGTTAAAAAGCGTAATGATGTGGTTAGGGAGTTAACTTATATCGCCGACTTCGTCTTTGTCAGAGATGGGAAGATGATATGCGTGGATTGTAAGGGTTGGAAACTTAAGAAGGACAAAGAAACAGGCAAAGAGAAATGGCAAGTCTATTATGATGAGATCTACAAGATCAAAAAAAAGCTGTTCCTGTGGCTGTATCCTGAATATATCTTTGAGGAGGAGTAGGATGACGGAGTCTACATCTCTTTAATTATTGGGAAATCCTTGGCTATGTTACCAGCAATAGCCATACCATCAATAGTTACAATATCTGGATACACTGACTTAATTTTGTCAGCAACTATATTAAGGCTAGATCCAGAACCTACAAAATCATCAATTAGAAGACATTTTAGATTAGCTAAATTAGTTAGAGATTTTTCTCTTGAGGCAACTCGGAAGGTCTTTTGAGCGTTAGTTTTACGCTCCCCTACGGTCTTTAGAGATTTTTGCTGAATGCTATTTCCACTAGAAAAGTACTTGATAACTTTTATTTTTGGGATTGTGAGATTGAGTTCTTTTTCTAAGGCGTATATAAGTTGGAATTCTCGCTTGATAGAGGGTGGAATAAAGGCTATATAATCATAGTGATTTCGTGCAATTAGTTCTTGTATCTTTGGTATTATATTATCAAATAATTTATTAGCTAGTATTTTATTCTTGGATTGCTTAGCTTGGAATCCTAATAACGCAAGCTTCATTCGTCCAAATATGGGGAGGCTATAGACATCTAAGAGATACAGATTAGAAATATGTCGCTGATTTTCAAAATTGATATCTATAGCTCGATTGGCATTGATTAGACTGTATTTATCTCGGAGAATCTCAGATCTTGCTAATTGAAATTGCTTGATTAGTTCTACATCAGTTAACTTTCCCTTATACTGTACTTGCTTCCAAGTTATAAAGGCGTCCAACCCTTCAAGATAGTTGCCTACAGGATCTAAGAATCCAAAATAATCGGTTATAGCATCCCCTGTAACAATAGGTATTTCTCTAGTCTTGTTATTGTATTCAGGGTTAATATGATAAAAAATATTGGGATGATTACCCTCTTTGATGAGCTTATTTTGATCAATTAGATTTTTGAGATGATAGGATGTTGATGAGTTTATAATATTAAGCTTGGCGGCAATTTGACTAGTAGTTAAACCGCTTTCGTCATAAAGTTGTACTAATTCTAATACCTGATCTTGAGTTACTGACATATTTTTAGTTTTGATTATTGCAATGCCTTAGTTTTAACATTAAATATTTAATTGTCAACTTTTAATACTCAATTTTGAGTACTCAATTTTATATTATTAATTTTGACACGAAGTATTTTTGAGGTTAATTTTGGATTATGCAGATTATATATAAACCAATAAAACATATATATCTTAGGATTGATAAAGATGGAGAACTTAGAATTACTGCGCCTAGGCGAGCTAGTTTGACTCAAATCCAAAAGCTAATAGAAGATAGACAGGATTGGATAGAAAAAGCCCAAGCCAAGTATAAAAACCAAAAAGTAAACCTTCAAAATTACAAAGAAATTAATCAAACCCAAGTTAAAATTGAGCTTACACAGAGAATTAGAGATTTATCAGGGGAGCATAACCTGCCATTTAACAAGTTAAGCTTTCGGTCCCAAAAGACGCGTTTTGGGTCGTGTTCTAGCCAGAAAAATATTTCTTTGAATTATCAATTAGCTAATATGCCTCAAGATTTTGTGGATTATGTCTTGAAACATGAATTAGTACATACTAAGTATATGAATCACGGCAAAGATTTTTGGAATTTGTTAGAATTAATCTGCCCTGGTGCCAAGAATTTTCATCGGCAAAGAAGAAATTATGTCCTAAAATAAAAAAAAGACTTGCCAAGAATTAGGTTTTTATTCTAATATAGGGTATATGTCAAAACCTAAATTAATTATATATTGGTCGCGTCGCGATTTTCGCCTGACAGATAACCCAGCACTTATTAGTAGTATCAACGCTGCCAATACCCAAAACGCTCCAATGATTGGACTGTATATCCTAGATCCCAAGTTATTGGACGATGAGAATCTGAATATTGGGTCGGCTCGAAGATTATTTTTGGCTAATACTTTAGCTGACTTCGCTCATAAGTTTAAGGATTTTCGTATCTGTATTAATACACCTAAGGAGGTCTTTTCGGTGCTGGCTAAGAACTTTGAATTAGAAGTCTATGCTAATAGTGATATAGAGCCTTACGCCATCGAACGAGAAAAAATAATTCTAGAAGAGTTAGAAGAGCAGGGAGGTAAATTCAACCTATTTAAAGATCAATTATCAATTACCCCCGATGTTTTGACTGGGGCGGGCAAATTATATTCGGTTTTCACCCCTTACAAAAAAGCTATCTGGAATGATTTTCTAGCTCTTAAGTCTCAGCCCCGAGTTAACCCAATAAGAGGATTGACTTCAGAGCCCATTTTGGACTTAGATCTCCAACAATACGGGTTAAAAAACCTAGTTATTCCAGAGTTGATAGAAGATACTGCCACAGCAATCTACGATATAATCAAAAAACCTGATATTTTAAGCTTAGATAACGGGCTCAAGATTAATGTGAGTGAATTAATGCAAAACCTTGATATTGTTCCTATAGAAAAATCAATATTTCCTTATTCTAATGAAGAGGAAGCACTAGTGCACCTAGATGGATTCTTAGATTTTCGGATTTTGCATTACAAGGAGACTCGTGATAACTTGAGCTTAGAAGCCAGCCTCGGTAATCAAAATAGCAATATGAGCACAGCTCTCAAGTGGGGCTTAATCTCGGTCAGAACTATTGTTGCCAAAATTGTTACCCGCCATGGAATAGAAGTAATCAATGCTAATGAATCAATTAGTCATTATATCAGCGAGTTAATCTGGCGGGAGTTTTATCACTACATATTATATCATCACCCACATCTACTTAATCAAGAATTCCAAACTAAATTCCAAGGTACTATAGAATGGGAAAAAGGCGGAAAGGCGTTGGAGTATTTTGTAGCTTGGATTCAGGGTAAAACTGGCTATAGAGTTGTAGACGCGGCAATGATGGAGATAGCCAAGAGCGGTCTGATGCATAATCGCTCTCGTATGATAGTAGCTAGTATCCTAACCAAGAATCTAGGGATTGACTGGCGATGGGGGCAGGCTTATTTTAGGCTTATGTTACTAGACTTGGATGAGGCGAGCAATAACGGTGGCTGGCAATGGGCTGGAAGTGTGGGAGTTGATCCGAAACCTATTCGTATTTTTAATCCATACCTACAAGCCGAAAACTATGACAAAACCAACAGCTATCAGAACAAATGGCTTAGCCCAAGCCAATCCAAATATAAACCTCTAATAGAGCACAGTCTAGCTCGAGATATGGCTATTAGGAGATTTAATCGTGCGCGAGGTATTGATGATGCTAACTCAGGGATTAATATAGAAGATAATGCCAGGATCTTTTAAGGCACTCAGCCCTGTAATACTTGCTAAATTAGAAGTTTTAGGTTATTCGGGCGATATTAAATTTTTGATCGACAATCAAGAGAATCTAAAAAACCCCTTTGAGCAATTAGCTGCAATTCTTAATCAAACAAGTTCATCTACGGCTAGTCTTCGAGCTCCCGAAGGTTATCACCTGCCCAAGATTATGCAGAGCTTAGACCCCGCGTTGCTGGATAAATTTGGTGGTCATCCTTGTGCAGCTGGTTTTTCGACTAAGACAGATAACCTACCAGCTGTAAAAAAAAGCTTCCTCGATTATCTAAGCAAGGGCAATCATACGACTCTTGATACAAGTCAATACCAAAAAAGTATTCCCAAAGAAATTGTCGAGCGGATAAGCCCAACAATGAAAGCCAGCTTGGATAAAAACCTGATTTATATAGATTATAAGTCTCTCAATTCTGAGTTTTTGGGTGAGGTTTTTTTGTTAGAGCCTTTTGGTATTGATTTCCCTTTCCCATATTTTTTGTTTGAATTACCCAATCAATTTTTGAGTAACCGTAAAGTCATTGGGCAAAAAGGTAATCACATTAAATTAACTATCAATAACGGTTTAAGTCTGACTTTTTTTAATCTGGATCTTGATTTAATCGCAGATATTAATAATAGCAATAAGGATTTTATAATACTAGCTAAAATCTCCCAGAATACCTGGAATAATGCAACTAAGCTTGAATTGATTGGTGAAAGTATCTCAATTGGATAGAACCTGTCTAGTTAATCCACCTACCCCACATCACAACCGTAACTTTATTCCTGCAAGCAAGGTCATAGCCTCTAAACTCTCTACCAGTCTTTCATAA
>JAYWGL010000053.1:0-5382 GCA_043778275.1 Minisyncoccota bacterium | reverse complement strand
TTCCATTCCAATCCAAAGTGCAACACTAAATATTCCAAAGTGCAACAACTGGTAAGATTGTAGTCTTTTGTCAGTTGCCTTGGGTAATTCACTTCTTTTCTAAACTACTAAAGAATATTAGTAATTAGATTCAAAGAATATTAGTAATTAGATTCAAAGAGTGTTAATATGTCCTACAAACAAATAACTAAAGAGGAAAGAGTAGAAATATCTACTTTACTTAAAACACATCATTCTATTAGTTCTATTGCAAGAATACTGCGTAGATCTAAGAGTACAATTTCAAGAGAGTTGATTCGCAATAGTGATCCTAATGTTGAATTTGGTTATTACTATACCAGTGCTAATAAGATGCTAATAAGAGTAGTCTATTGCGAAGGGTAGTGGCTAATAAAGCTAGGGTAAAAATAGAGGTAGATTCTGAGATCTCAGAACTAATCTATACTAGGTTAAAAGAAGATTGGTCTCCAGAGCAGATATCAGGGCGATTTAGAAAAGATAAGGTAGCTTGTATTAGTTACCAAACTATTTATAATTATATTTACCTAAACCAAAGAAGTTGGATTAGACATCTTAGAATCCTGGGAATTAAAGGTAAATATCGTAGGAAATACGGTACTAAAATTAGAGAAAAGCTTAGAGAGGTAACAAAGAAAAAACGGATTGATATAAGACCTGAAATAATTAATATAAGATTAGGGGACTTTGAAGGAGATACAATTGTAGGACTAGAAAAGACAATACATATCCTAACTCACGTGGACAGACAAAGTGGTTACCTAATAGCTGATAAAGTAGAAGCTACTAGCCAAAGTGTACATAACCAAACTTTAATATCCCTAAAAGCCTTACCAAAGAATAAATTACAAAGTATAACTTATGATAATGGAACTCAATTTAGTAAGCATGAATATACAGAACAAAAACTTGGAATACCTATATTCTTTGCCTTTCCCTACCATTCTTGGGAAAGAGGAACTAATGAAAACACTAATGGGCTGTTAAGGAAATACTACCCTAAGAAAACACCATTTAAGGATATAACTAAAGAGGACTTAGACAAAGTAGTAAAAACTATAAATACTAGACCTAGAAAGAGGTTGGGTTACCTGACACCTACAGAAGTCTTTGAAGATGGGGAAGAGCTAGGTGTTGCACTTTGAGTTTGAATTCAAGATTTATCACTTGACAAATTACTTAACTTATTATTGAGTATAGATTCAAATACCTATTCTTAAATATTAAGTATTTGTTTTTATAACTTTTTGTTAATCTTATTTACTGTACATTTATGTCTATTATTATCTCTCTCATCATAGGTGGAATCGCCGGATTATTAGCTGGTATGATTCGCAAAGGTCATGGCTTTGGTTTTTTTGGAAATATTATTGTTGGTCTTGTTGGTGGATTTTTGGGTAATATTTTGTTTGGGATTTTCGGGATTCAGGATACTAATTTTATTGGTAGCATTATTGTTTCAACGGTTGGTGCTATAATTTTGTTATATGTTATCGGATTATTCTACAAAAAGAATTAGACTTTTTTATGCCGAGCATCAACATACTCATTCTTAAGAGTGGAAATCTGAAGCAAAAGTATCGTATTAAGAAATAATACCCCACAAAAAATTATAATTAAATCCGCCCCACCTAGGAACACTCCACCAAGAATAGCTACAATGGAAGCCCCCATCAAAGTAATGATATTATCCATAGCAATTCCAACTAGGGAATCCCCGATCTTACCCTTGGGGTTTGTCGTGAAGTTGTGGACAACTACCATCTCACCAAGGCAGCCAATTAGCCCAGAGAGAGCTCCAGCCAGAACTAGAGGAAACTTAGTCAAGTGGGTAATATGCTCAACGGCTTGTACCATACTAGAGGCAGTTAGATAGATAAATACACCAGAAATCAAAAGAGCTAAAATTGTAACAATAATTGATTGGGAAGCGAATGGGTTATGTTCATCAGTTTCAGATTCTTCGGAGGTATTGTGGCGAAACTTATAGATAGTGTATCCAGCAGCCAGGATAAGAAGAAGCCCAGAAAAGGGCGAGAGTTGATAGAGATCCCCACCGTTCATCGCCTTATAAGCCGCGTCTAAGCTAGGGCTGGTATGAGTGCCAAAGCCCACCATAAGAATAGAAGTAGCAAAAGTCAGGATACTAAGCCCTGTTAATAGCTTGTTGGCATTGTCTAATTCTGCAAGTCGAGGGATAGCACTATGATGAGACATTGGAGTAACATCCTTACCGAAATAAACGAACATTTTAACTTTTTGACCTTTATGATTAGCACAGTTTTGTCGCCAGACACACCACGCCCCAAAGCCAATATTATAAATATTAGACCCAAAGGTAGCTGCCGCGGCAATGATCGCAAAGGCTAGTTTTTTGTCAGGGGACTCGGCTTGGACAGAGGCAATAGCCGCCACAACCCCAATTATCATATCAGGAAAAGCCGTCCCAACAGCTTGTAATAATCCGCCAGCAATTTTGACTTTATCCTTGAGGATGCTAGTTGTCTCCTCGATAATCACAGCAATCTTTAGAATAGTATAGACACCAAGTCCTAAGATCAGAACGGTAAGCAAGGCTAAGTTAAGATTAAGTTCCTCTATCTTGGCGATCTGAGGCATCAGGACAAATGCCATTAAGGAGCTGGCAACTCCACAGATAAATAGATTAGTTACAAAGGAAGGAATTTTCTTGAGCGAGTTTGCGGTCATAGTGTTGATACCAAAATAACCAAAAACTAAATTATTGGCAAGTAGGAATTACCCAGCAAAAAGACCTTAAGGGTTATTAAGGTCTAATTAGAGATGTTGTTAAGGATTTTTTTGTTATGTTTTTGAAGTTTTAGATAACTTCAGTTACTTCTTCAAGGCTTCTTCGGTATTTTGGAGTTTTTGACATCTTATCTTCTGAACTTCTAAAGCCCACTGGTAGAACGACGGCTGCTACTAGGTTTCTGGCTTCTAGTCCTAAGATATCAGAGTAAGCTTTTGCGTCGAACCCTTCCATTGGACAAGAGTCAATTTTGGCGACGGCACAAGCTGCCATCATCTGACCAAGGGCGATATAGACTTGTTTTTTGTTCCACTCTATAATCTGTTCTGGTGTTAGATAATTAATACTTCCTCGTATCATATTACCCAATCCATCCATACTTCCCGCTGGCATTCCCGCGTTGGTTTCGAGGGAGATCTGGTAATCGTTTACGTAAGTTTCGTTGACATCAGTTCTAGCACATAGTACAATTAGGTGAGAGGCTTCGGTAACTTGGGTTTGGTTCCAAGAAGCAGCCTGAAGCTTTGCCCTAAGTTCTGGGTTCTTGATTACTAGAAATTTCCAGGGTTCTAATCCGTAGGAAGAAGCTGTAAGCCGTCCCGCTTCCAGAATGTAGTTAAGTTGCTCGTCAGTTAGTTTTTGAGAATCGAATGCTTTGGTAGCGTATCGCCATTGAAGATCTTGTAGGAAGTTGTTAGTCATAGACTAACTCTATGTATATTGATACCAAAATTGTCAATAGATGATACTGGTTGACAGCTTATTAGATTCTAACTAATTTACAGGTATGCTTATTCCTCAAGACTCTATAATTATAGAGACAACAAATTCTAAGGTTGTATATCAAGCGGGCTTTGTTCAAAGCGACCAAATCGATAAACTTTTTTCGTATTTACTTGGGTTAGAATGGCAAAATGATACAGCTACCATCTACGGCAAAAAAATTATCACCAAGAGGCAGATTGTCTGGATGGCAGAAGCTGGATTAGACTATAATTATTCAGGTAATAATCGAGTCGCAAGCGGCGTATGGGATCCAAAGGTCTTAGAGCTCAAAGAAAAATTAGAAGCTCATCTTGATTGTCAATTTAATTCTTGCCTGCTTAATCTCTACCCAACAGGTGGGGAAGGTATGGCGTTTCATAGCGATGATCAAAACCACTTAGAACCCAATTCAGCGGTAGCTATAATTAGCCTAGGGTGCGATCGATTCCTAAAATTCCGCCCGAATCCCAAGCTCATAACTGAAGATAAGCGCTGTAAAGTTCTTCTCCAGCAAGGAAGCTTAGTTGTTATGGAAAATCAAACTCAAAAATACTGGCAACACGAAATTCCAAAAATGGCAGGTGTGAAAACAACGCGAATTAGCCTGACTTTTCGACAGATGCTTAGGAAGAAGTCTTAGGCTTGACTACATGAAAAGTAAAATCAAAGCCAGCAAATGCCAGTAGGTAATATATCAATTGACGACTAAATTCACTATGAAACAGCAGTGAATAAAAAGGGTACATCAACAGATTGATAGCTCCAAAGACCAAACAAAGCTTAAAAAAGCTAAAAATTAGATTGGAAGTGTATTTTTTGGACAGTTTTATCCCTGTTTCGACAATCCCAAAAAAGAGGTGTGTAAAAAATCCGATGAGAAGACCAATTAATGTGTAACTTAGTGATTCGAGAAGATAGGTCAAAGAAGTCATATTCTGATTATACCATACAAACTAATTTATTGGTAGATCTTGTCGTAGTTAAAATAAGCTGCATCTAGCCCTGTCAGAATATAAGAGGTGTTGAACCTACTCCACTGAGGGTTGATTATAACTCCCTTTATTGATTTGGTTAGAGTATCATAATAGGATAGTTTTAGACTATAACTATCTTGATTACGAGCTGAGTCTTGATTTTGGACTTCTATATTCAGGATTTTATCAAGGGGAATTGTGGTGTATTTTAGAATCCCTGTTCTTACAGAGAGCGTGTTGTTAGATATCTTAAGTAAGTCATCGAATTGCCAAACAAAATATAAGTACATAAGAAGCGGAGGGATTACCAATAAAAGAATAAGGAGGGGTGAATTAATACTTAGACCAACTTTTTTTAGTAAATCTTCAACAAAAATCACAATAAAAAATAACACAAAAGGTGCAGGTATATAAAGTATCGGTAACCAAGCTCCTGATGCGATAATGTTTGCTAAAACTTTTGGAATAGCTTTTTGTCTGATTAAGAAGTAATATTTTGATAGTTCTATATTTTTATATAAGTATTGAGTTAGGTGATTTGTTTGACCTAGGTTGTTATAACAGTTTGGGAAATTGATTGTGAATTTATTAGCTTTGTCACCCAAATCTAAATAACAGATTGTAATATTAAGTTCAGGAATATAACAATTTATTAAGATGATTTTAAGTTGCGTAGGGTTTTCTAACTGTTCAGGATTGTAAGGTGTTATAAACATTACAAACTCAAATCGATTAAGAAGTTCTTGACTTCGAAGCTTAATTATAGCTAACCAACCTCCCACTTAGTCAATCTTAATACTTCTCTAATCAAGTTATCTGTAAAGTCAATTTTATCATTATAGTACTTTGCTAGAT
>JAYWGL010000052.1:0-5468 GCA_043778275.1 Minisyncoccota bacterium | reverse complement strand
TTCATATTAAGCCGTCTAAACTTTTGTAACCAAGCAAAGGTTCTTTCTACAACCCATCTAACTTCTTTAATCATCTCGATCATATAACCATAATCTACACGCCATAATTCCCAACCAGGTTTAGTATCAAGATTTGGTTTTTTGGCTCTAATTAATGGTTGATAGTCAATGTTATACTTTTTACACCACTGTTTAACATATGGAGAGTGGAAACCTTTATCACCAAATACTTGAATAGTTTGTTTATTCTTAATACCAAATGGTGTAAGTTTGTAATATTCAATTATCTTTTTAGCTGTTTCTACATCTGACATGTTGGCTGGAAAGTATTTTAGGCAATGTATATTGCCTCTTGTATCTTTTAAAATACATCTTTTCCTTCCTTTTCTATGTTTATGACCGTCGTAGCCTTTACCTCTTTGAGTAGGTAAATCACTGTCAGAGATGCTTTGATTGTCAATGATCAGTATTCTTGGTTTAACCTTTTGATTAAGTTTAGCTGTTACTTCATGAAATACTTTTGTCTTTTTCCATTTTTGAAAGTGATAATAGACAGTTCTATAAGGAGGGTAGCTTTCAGGAAGATTACGCCATTGGGAACCTGTGATTAGAATATAATAAATAGCATTAAGGATATCGAACGGTTGGTATATTCTAGGACGCTTTGACTTGACTTCAAAGAATTTACTTATTTTACTAAATTTAGTCTTGGTGATAAAGTACTTCATAATGCCTTATCTAAACCAAGACTTTAATATTGGGCAAGATTAACTAGACAGGTTCTTGGTCAAGTTGACATAAATGATGATATTAAGAACCATTTGATTATATGAATATTTCTACCCTAGCCAAACTATTAGGAGTTAGTATCAACGAACTTAGAGACACCGGTACAAAAAATAATATCTACGGTTTTTATGGTCGCAATACTCGAATCCCTTACAAATCTGCCGAGATGATAACTAAGCTTGTACGCCCTGACAAGTTAGCCAAACTCAAAAATGACGACCGCATCTATCTCCCAGCTCAACTTAGCGTTTCAGAACTTGCCGAGACTATTGCTGTCCCAGTGAGTCAGGTTATACGAACTCTAATGCTTAATGGTATTATAGCTACAATGAATGAAAAATTAGACTATGACACAGCTTCTCTTATAGCATCAGAATTACGGGTTGAAGTTTTCCCAGAAGACGGTGCTGACTTTGAGTCTGTGAGTAGTGGAGAGGTTGAGCAACTCATTAAGATGACAGAGTACAAAACCAAAGAATCAGACAAGAATTATGTTCTTCGTCCTCCTGTAGTAACGGTTATGGGTCATGTTGATCACGGTAAAACTACATTATTAGATACTATTCGTTCCACCAATATCGTGGCAGGTGAAGCAGGGGCGATTACTCAGCATATTAGTAGTTATCAGATAGAGTATCAACCAGAAGATAACAAAAAATACAATCTTATCAAAGGTCAAAAAGGTTATAAGGTAACTTTTATTGATACACCTGGACATTCTGCGTTTACTGCTATGCGCGCACGAGGATCTCAGCTGGCGGATATGATTATCTTAATGGTTTCGGCTGTAGAAGGTCCAAAGCCCCAAACTATCGAAGTCATCGAACGAGCCAAAATTACTAAGACCCCAGTCATTGTAGCCCTCAACAAGATTGATTTGCCAGATGCTGATGTCGAAAAAGTCAAGACCGCTATTTCGGCTTACGGTCTAGTACCAGAAGATTGGGGTGGTGATACGCCATTTATAGGAATCAGTGCCAAAACTGGTCAAAATATTAATGAAATACTAGATACTATTCTAACACATTGTGAGGTCTTTGAACTTAAGGGTGAAGTAGATTGCCAAGGTCAAGCAGTCGCAATCGAAAGTCACCTTGATAAGCAATTAGGTGTTGTAACCACTGCCTTAGTCGTCAAAGATAAAATCAAAGTTGGAGACATCATCCGCTCAGGGATGTCAGTCGGTAAAGTCCGAAAGCTCTCTACTACAGATAACAAACCTCTCAAAGAAGCCGAAGTTGGTATGCCGGTTGTCATACTTGGTATCTCAGAAGCTGTACCGATTGGAGATCCAATTATCTGTTACACCTCAGTCAAGCAAGCCAATAATGATGCAAATGCCGAAAAACTAATTAAGCAAGCCGTCAAAAAGTCAAGCAATATCGCCAAGAGCGCAGCCACTAGTGAAAATACTATTAATATAATAATTAAGAGTGATGTAGCTGGGTCATTAGAAGCTATAAAAGAATCTATTCTCAAGATCCCTCAAGATCATGCCAAAGTAGTTATCAAGCGGGAAGAAGTAGGAGCTGTCAATGACGGTGATATAGAATATGCTCAGACAACCGACTCAACTATTCTTGTCTTCCATACCGATGTACCTTCTAAGCAAGAGCAATTAATGAAAAATCGCAAGATTAACTATGTTCAAAGCGACATAATCTATGAACTATTAGAATGGGTAGAAGAACAAATCCTTGCTAATATTAAGCACGAAATCAAAGAGATAGAGATTGGAAAAGCTGAGATTCTAGCTACATTCAAAAGTGAAAAAGCTCATGTTCAGATCTTTGGTGGTAAATGCTTTAGTGGTAAGCTTGAATTTGGTAAGGAATTTAAGCTAATGCGGGGAACTCAAGATCTTGGTAAATTAGAAATTATCCAGATGCAAAAATCTAAGATTGAGACCAAAGAAGTGTACGATCCTCAAGAATTCGGTATGTCTATTAAAGGCAAGAACAAAGCCCAAATTGGTGATATCTTAGTCTGCTTCGATGAGATGATGATTAAATAAGACCAAAAGTTTTAGCGTTTCCATTTTTTAACCTTGTCCATATCATCCCCAAACTTCTGTATATAAGACCTATGATTGATTAGCTTTTCATCCAGTGTTTTGATTAGATTGGGAACTTTTTTGCTAGGTTTTTTAATTGTCTCCAGGGCTAATTTGGCAACATGCCAACGGCTTGTACCGTTAAGCACCTGCATATCAAATGGGGTTGTCGTTGTACCCTGTTCGTTGTAGCCAATAATTTTAGTTCGCATTGATAATTCTGTTCCGTAAATTAACTGCCCGAGTGCCTCAGGGTAACCGTGGAAATTAATGAGAACAGGGATTTCATTCCCGAAGTAAAACTCTAATTCTTTTTGAGTATTTATAGGCTTGTCACTTGTGCCTAAGCCTTGGCAATTCAGGCTCGTAATATTCAGGTATTTTATTTTTAGTTCAGGATAATTTTGATTCAGCCAATCTATACCAGCAAGAGTCTCGAGAGTTTGATAATCCCCAGCAGACCCAATGATAATATCAGGTTCGTGGGCTCCGCAGTTACTAATGAATCCCCACTCCATGATACCTTTGTCAATTTGTCTGCGAGCTTGCTCCATCGTTAGCCAATCTCCAAGATCGGTTTTACCAGCTACAATCAGATTAATCTTAGATTTGGAAGGGAGGACTTTTTCGCTAATTGCCAGCATTGTATTAGTGTCACTACCAAAAAACACATCGACCATGGAGCTTTTTTTGGTTAAAAGACTATTAATAAGGCTGGGGTTCTGATGAGTAAAGCCATTATGATCTTGTCGCCATAAGGTAGAAGTGGCGATATAATTTAGACTTGCCCGAGGTTCGCGCCAGGAGAAACCCTGAGACTGCTTTGCAAACTTGATATATTGATCAATCTGACTAGTAATTATGACCAAAAAAGCTTCGTAACTTATCATAATACCATATCCACCAGTCATAACAAAGCCTTGCATCCAGCTCTGGAGAGTTTGCTCACTCAGTATCTCGAGCATATTACCAACTTCACTTATATCCTTGTCCCAGAACTTGGTTGGCCAAAGATATTTTTTGGTAGTAATATCAAATAGATCTTCTAAATTATTGGATTCAGACTCGTCGGGGCTAAAGATTAAAAAGTTCTCTCGGTTATTAGAATTCTCAAGAAGGCGGGTTATTAGACTACCAAACTCTTTCAATTCACTGGTAGATTTTTGCCCAGGGGTATCAATTTGGACATAGAGATTATCGATATTCGGTAGTTTAAGTTCTGTTATTGGATTGATACCGCTTAGTGGATTATTTCCCATTAGCAGCTTAGGATTTTTGGGTAATATTTCAAGTAATTTTGATTCGATATTTGTCGGGGTGATTAGCTCTTGGATATTATAGCTTTTTAGCCAGTTTTCTAAGAGATTGAGTTCATCGTCGTCAGTTTTGGGTCTTTGAAGAGGGATTCCGTGGGAATAATTATTATTTTCAAGCTTAATATTGCCGTTATATTTGGCTCCTGTCCAACCCTTGTGAGTCCTTAGTAGGACAACTGGGATTTTGGATTTGATCCCAGGTCGATAGTCTTGTCTAATGGTTTGTAATTGATTATAAGCTAGCTCTAATTTTTTTAGATATTCGGTATAAATATCAGAAGCCTCTAGACTGTCTTGATCGATAACAATTGGTGCATAACCTAGGCTTTCAAAATAATTCGCTAATTCTAGGTTCGTCATCGTCCCAAAAATGGTTGGATTAGAGATTTTATAACCATTGATATGGACAATAGGCAAGACGAAGCCGTCTGTTACTGGATTCCAGAAGCGATTAGACATCCAGGAAGCACTCAGAGCCCCAGTTTCGGCTTCGCCGTCTCCAATTACGCAGGCAACCATTAATTCTGGCTTATTAATCACCGCCCCAAAAGCGACCCCTAGCGAGTAGCCCAGCTCTCCACCTTCATTAATAGAACCAGGAAGCCCAGGATAAGTATGGGAAGGGAATCCCCCTGGCCAAGAAAAAGATTTGATAACCCGCTCCAGCCCCTTTTTGTCATATGTAATTTCTGGGTAATAATGACTTATAGTCCCCTCTAGGAATAGATTAGCTAAGATACTTGGTGCCCCATGCCCTGGCCCCGCGATAAAGATAGTTGATTGACCCGTTTCACGAATTAGTAGATTAAGCCCGCCGTAGATAAGATTTAGCCCAGGAACAGTTCCCCAATGTCCAAGAATACGAGGCTTAATATGACTAAATTCCAAAGGTTTCTCTAACCAAAAATTATCCTGCAGGTAGAGACTAGTAGCAGCTATATAATTAGTAAGCCGATGCCACTTAGCAAGTAATTGACTGGATTCAAGGGTTGGAAAGATTTGGGACATAGCTTATTGATGGTATCATTCTAGCTTAGTTTTTGACTTGGGTCAATTTGGGTAATTTTTTGACAAAAGCTTATCATTATAAGTAATGCTTAGAAAGCATATGATAAAAACTCATAGAAACACTAGTCAAAAAACAGAACCGACCCACTTTGATTTATACGAAAGTTTAGAAAAGTTTAATCAAGTATACCAAAGACAAATTATTGGCATTGCTTAACAACTATAGATACTATTAAATCTATGAATCATTAGCTTTAACGAAATATCAAGCATTTCTTTAGTTTTAGAATAACATTTAGTTC
>JAYWGL010000051.1:0-5488 GCA_043778275.1 Minisyncoccota bacterium | reverse complement strand
CAAAGAATTTACTTATTTTACTAAATTTAGCCTTGGTGATAAAGTACTTCATAATGCCTTATCTAAACCAAGGCTTTAATATTGGGCAAGATTAACTAGACAGGTTCTAAGAGTTTTTGACTATTGTTGATAACTAAGGTAAAATTGATTTAAATCAAAACAAAAATCAATATTTATAATTATTTGGCTAATATGTCACAAAACCAAAACAATCAGGAACAAAAAGATTTAAAAGATTAAAATTTTAATCAGGCTTCGTATAAACTACTTTATTGGATTCTTCCTGTAATTGTAATCTTGGCATTACTTGGTTATTGGATAGCAACAAGCACTACCCCAAATAAAGAAGCTCAAAAACTCAACACTCAATCTAAATCCTCAACTGTTATTAGTACAAGTTCTAGTCAATCTTTGGCAGCTAGTCAGCCAATTCAGTCAGTGGCTAACAGCACAACTGTCACCAAAAGTATTTCAATCATCTCTAACAATGGACTGGTAATCCCAAATCTAAAAGCCACAATCGATGGAAAAGACTTTATAGCCAAAGATAATCAAATCAATATCCAAATCGACAGCACAAAAGCCAATCTTCCAGTTACAATTACAGGTGAAGGATACACAACCATAAAAACTGACAAACTTGAACAGCTTGCCTCTCTAGTTCAGATGACGACCAATATCCCGAAATCATTCGAACCTGTTGCCGTTATACCAGCTCCAGCCCCAGTTCAGGCAGCTCCAACCCAACAAGTATTAGGTAATCGAGTTGTTTATACCTCAAATAAGGATGGGGTAATTCGACTATATTCATCAAAATCAGATGGAAGCGATCCTAAACTCCTTTCTGGGGATGTCAGTGTAGGAAATGAAGTCATCACCAAAGGGAACGATGCCTGGTTTAGATACAATCCTAACGGCGACACTGCAACTATCTACAAAGCCGATATCAACAACGGTGGACTGACCAAAGTTACTCAATTTCGAGAATACGAAGAGAAAGATGGTAATAGTCAGCAGATATCTTTTGATGCTGTAAGTGGTAAGCGGATACGAATACTTGAAACTAGCTTTTCTAATCCAACAGATACTTTTGTATCTCGCCTTTGGGTTGCCAATAGCGATGGTAGCAATGAAAAACTGGTACGAGAGAGAGTATACAAAGATGGCTATGAACGAGTTAGCGGATGGAAAGTTAGCCCTGACGGTAATAAGATTAGTTATGTATTGAATAAATTTAATAAGTCTAACATATTTGTTCAAAGCCGTGTCTTGGTCGTGGATATTAATAACTCGAATGACTTCCGTACACAATGGATCGATACTAACCAAAACTTTAGTATAAAAGAAGTTGGCTTTAGTGGTGATAATCGATACCATCTCTATGCTACCTACGATTCAGGCACCCAAAAAAGCTCTACTTTTATCTTTGATATGACCAATACTAGTTTTAAGGAAGTTAAAAACCTATTTGGCGGATATGGGCAATTCACAGCTGACGGTAAATCATATATTTTTAGTGATATCCGTGATGATAAATCTAATCTATTCAAAATTAATCTGGGAGAGGCAACGGTAAGCCAAATTACTAGCAGCGGTAGAGTCGGAGCATTCTATGTTAATGGAAACGATATTTACCTCAAGCAAAGCAAAAAGACTTATTATATAGGTAACGATAACCAATTAGTTGAAAGCAAGATTGAAACTGATAACTCTGCCTGGAGTGTGGGTGGCCAATATTTCCAAGATTTATAGCCATTCAAGAAGAGCTTCATAGGTAGCTGGGATGCTGACTATATGCTCTAGCTTTCCGCGAACTTGAAGAATTGGATTACTAACAGGGGGTTCTAAGCCAACTGCTTCTTGATAAATATCGCCAAATTTGGAACAGTGTGCAGTCGATAAAATTATAGCTGGAATCTCTTTGTACTCAGGATGTTCCTGCTTAATAGCGTGCTCTAATACCAAGAAGCCAATTGCGGTGTGTGGATCGATGGCTTGATTATAATACTCTTGTACATCTTTTATTTTGTCCGAAGTCTCTTGGTCGCTAAAGCCTTGAACATAAAATATTTTTTGCATTTGCTCGATATTAGGCATATCTTTAATCGTACCATCCAAGTTATAACCCCCACCAAATAACACTACCAAACGCTCTAAATTACTAGGACGAGAAATATCCATAGCCGACGATATTGTGGCTTTGGCATTGCCTTGATTATTCAGAACTCCTTCTAATACGAATTGATTAAACATATCATTAGAATTATGCCCAACCAAAAACTGCTTAGTCGGATTCCCCATCAACATGGCTATGTAGCCAGCTGTAACATTACCTAGATTACCTGACGGAACACAGAATAATTTGGGAGATATCGGATCTTGACTTCTAGCACCAGCATAAATAAAGTGGGCAACCTGTCCATAAAGTCGAATAAGATTAATAGAATTAGCCGATGTTAGCCCATCTTTAACTAATGGATCGCTCATCGCTTGCTTAACTAGAGCTTGGCAATCATCAAAGGTTCCGTCCACTTCCAGACAAGTTATATTACCACCAATGGTCGTCATTAAGAGTCTTTGATCTTCAGAAACTCGTCCTTTTGGATAGAGGATTACAACTTTTATATTTGGGTTTAACCCAAAGTCTTTTAGGCTGTTAGCCACCGCTGATCCTGTATCTCCGCTGGTAGCAACTAAAACTGTTTTTTTAATTCTAGTTGTATTCACTCGCCGTGAAGACACATTAGCTGATTGACCAAGAGTAGATCGTAAATAAATCCCCAAAGTATTAGCACCATAATCCTTAAAAGCCGAAGTGGGGCCAGTATTGAGATCCATTATTGAGATATTATTTTCAAGTTGTATAATTTCTGGATGAAAGTCAAAAATAGTCTGGATTTCCTCTTTTAGTTCATCTCGATTGTAGTCATCGCCTTCTGTAAGTTTTGTTAAGACTTCGTATAGAATATCCGTATAACTCATCTGCGATACCGTAGACCAGAATTCATCAGGTAATTGATTGATAGTCATCGGAAGATATAGCCCGCCATCGGGAGCTAATCCATTAAGAATTATAGTTTCAAGTGAATGTCGAAGTAGGGTATTGCGAGTTGAATAATAATTCATATAAAAGAGTTTTGATTAGATCTGTCTTAGATTTACTTGTTAGTTTCTTTTGGCTATGATATAAAATCTATTCTTGTATTTGTCAAAGTACTAATTCAAACATCCCTAACAAAAAATGTTTTTAGGGACTGAGGTTTCTGTCATCTTTATTTTGCCTTAGAGCTGTTCTACACTATCGCTAACGGATCTGCTCAATATCCTATCGATAGCTGAGATATTTCCATCCATATTAATATCTAGCAGACTCATAACATTAGTTCGGTCAGGTGAAAGTCTAAGAGCGATTCTATCGAGCGAGTTAATTTGTCCATTACCATCGGTGTTTCCCATTTTTAGACCATAGACACCTGGCTTTAGCATGGCTTGATTACCCCCTTTTACATTTTGGTTAGTGGTGAAGTCAAGGGTAGTTGTCTGACCCTCTACAATACCAATGTCGGTATTGGTTGTTATAGCAAGATGGTTTCTATGTTTTATAGTTACTTTGTATTTACCGGGTTGTAGTGTTCTGGTATTAGTGGTTGCGCCGGCAATTAAAGGATCCATAATTATATTACCGTCAGATAAGAGTAAACCACCTGCATCGACAAGGCTTAGGCTTGGATCCTGGGTATTTTCAACTATAATCTTGACCCAGTCAACGGCACTGACTATACTAGTTGGACTAGGATTAAATAAAGCATTTTCATCGTATGGGTCATCGTTACTGATAAAGTTTTTATTTTTAAAATCAGTTCTCATTATGTTAGTTGATGTGTTATAAGCCCCTTGTAGATTTAGCTTTAGTTTTAATGCACCTGGGGTAACTCCAAAGTCTTTGAAAGCCTGTATAGCTTGAGTATACATTGATTTACGATTGTAGCTCCCATCAAACAATAATCCATTTTCGCCTTCTAACCAAGAATATTTGTCAGTAATTCCCCAGAATGTAATACTTTTACATTTAGTTATAAGACAAGCTTTAACAGTATTATATGTTCGAACAGCTTTATCATTTTGATCTCCTCCACGCATATCAACTTCTGTGAATTCCACTTGAACACCAGTGGCTTTAAATCGATTAATCACATCAATAAAAAGGGGGTAATTTGGTTCGTTCCCAATTCTAAAATGACTCTGAAATCCAACTCCATCAATTGGTACTCCTGCTTGTTTTAGCCTACTGACTAAAGCTATCAAAGCATCCGTTTTGGCACCTGGAACTTCTATATAGTAATCGTTAATGACTAACTTGGCATTTGGTGAAGCATCTCTAGCTGCCTGAAAGGCAATACTAAACATTTCATCACCCAATTTGTTATACCAAAAGTTGTTAACTCTCATCTCTCCAGTCGCATCTTGGATTTGCTCATTAACAACATCCCATGCATAGAACATTTTTGGGTATTTATCTTCATAATGTTTAACATAATCATATACACCTTTTCGTAGAAAATTACGGTATTCCTGTGTTGTAAAGTTAGAATTAGGCAACCAATCTGGCGGTCTTAAGTACCAAATTAGTGTATGTCCTCTCATTTTAATACCTTTACTTTTGGCAAGATTCGCCAACTTATCACCTTCTACAAAATCATAATTATTAACACCAACCCACCAATGATTAGGTTTCATTTCATACTCACTCGTAAATGAATCAAATTCTGTTACAGCTGTATTTACATAGTCTGCCTCATCTAAGTGTTCATTTAGTATAGCTGTTCCAAATTTTATCTCATTAGCTTTTGCATAATCTAAGAGCTTATTTGAAGTTACCGAAGTAGTAACCCCCTGAGCCTGACTAGTGATTTTATTACTATTTATTAGGAAGTTAATATTTAACATACCGGCGATAATTAAAGTTATCAAGCTTAAAATTATCAACTTATTTTTTAACATAAAGTTAATTTTAATGTTCAGATTTAATAAATATACCTATGTTAAGTAATATATTTTTGTTTGTCAATTTACCCAATCCCACCCAACAAAAAACTGTCTTTTTAGGGACAGTTAAGTGTTTTTGTAGGGGTTTATGGTTTATCCATGGAATTTATATTGATTCCACCGCCTCATTAGCCAATCTAGACAATGTTCTATCCTGGGCATTCACAATACCATCCATATTGACATCACTTTGTCGGTAGGTATTGTTGGCATCAGTGGCTTGTCTGGAGACTGTTCGATCACTAGCGTTAATGGCGTTGTTACCATTGGTGTTAGCTAGTCTCATCCCATAGACTCCAACTTTAAGCATAGCTTGATTAGATCCTTTGACATTTTGGTTTGTTGTCATATCAAGAGTGGTACCTTGTCCTGCTGTTAGGGTAATAGGAGTATTGGTTCCTATGGCAAGATGGTTTCTATGTCTTACTATTACTTGGTAACT
>JAYWGL010000050.1:0-21555 GCA_043778275.1 Minisyncoccota bacterium | reverse complement strand
TGAAAGACTGGTAGAGAGTTTAGAGGCTATGACCTTGCTTGCAGGAATAAAGTTACGGTTGTGATGTGGGGTAGGTGGATTAACTAGACAGGTTCACCTCCATTGCCGACAACCCCCAAGCCTTTGGCTTGACCCCTTAACAAGAGGTATAATTTTAATTGACCTTAATCCACTCGCCTAATTGCCAGAAGCCAAATTCACCATTATAGCTACTCAGACTTTCTTTGAGTACTTGGGTTCGATAACGCGTCGTATAATCCATTGACTTAATATCTAAGCCACTAGCCTCTAATTTACCGCTACCGAAGGTATATTCACGACCAGTTCCGCTAGCATCTAGGTTATATATTAGGGAATCATTGAGATTAACAATCTTGCAATAGCTTTTTTCTGTGTCGCAGGCACTTGTCATTGTGTTATCCCAGCTCTGAGGGGTGTTAAACTCGGTGTTAATATTCTCACCCGTTGTGCCATCCACTAACCAGAAGTAATTTTTAGCCCCGCCGATATGCACAAAGAACTTGCCACTAGCCAAGACATCGATACGCATATAATTGTCCTGATAGTATTCTTGGGGTAGCGGTGGTCTGACTATTTCACCACTAGAAACCGACTTGCTCTTGACGCTTGGAGTTAGTTTATTAATATCGGCGGCAACTCGAAACTCTTTTAGGGATGTCTCAAAGTCATTTTTGGCTTTTTGTTGCCAGGCTTTGGCGCCCTGTAAGGGGATTTCCGTCCAAATGCTATTTAAGCCTTTTAGCTCTTTTCGCCAGTTATTTTCTGTGATTTTGGCTATTGGTAATTTTAGCACGGTATCAACATAGAGGGTCTTATCAAGAAAACTTATATTGGCATCGTCTTGATTATCTCGGCTACTGCTAATCTGGGCAAGGGCTTCTTTGTCATACAGGCTTTGGATAGACTCCTTACGAGCCAGAAGCACAATCTCAGTTGAAGTAACATCAAGAAGCTGATTAATAGCGAATCGGTTCTCATCGGTATAAACCTCATCCACCAGCACCCGAGCATCCTTGAAGTCCACCCCCGAAGAAAAGACCGATCCATCAGTAAGGCTATAAACCCATATCTTACCAAGATCAAAGAGCTTGACAATCTGGGTCTCGCTGCGATCTTTATCATAGATGGGGGTATTGATTTTTTGACCGAGGATTCTGTCTCCGAGGAAGTCCTTTGCTAGTTTGTAGCTTTTGTCTTTTGTGTTATATATAACAGCGTAGTAGCCTTGATTGCTCTCCTTGGGTAGTCCTAGTTGCCTAATAATCGGTTGAATATAAGTCTTATTGGGGACAGTACTTGGGATATGTAGTAGCCAATTGTCTTGATTAATCCGATTATAATAAAATAGCTCCGGTCTAAAATTTCCCCTGAAGTCCAAGCTAGTAATATTAGTCCCAATCAACCCATCGACCAAGTTACTAGAAGCAGGTTGGTTAACCTTATTAACATCAGGCTTGAACAGATACCAAAGCCCCAACCCTCCAAGAACAAGAATGAGACACCCTGTAATAAGTATAGCAACAAGGCGAAATAGTGGATTAAGTCTGAGGGATGAGAACATAAGAATAGAGTTTTTAGCATTTTATAAAACCGCAAGGATCGACTGGATCTCCACCCCCAGGTTTAATTTCAAAGTGTAGATGAGGACCAGTACTAAAACCTGTAGAACCAACATCCGCAATATGGGTACCTTGCTTCACCTCTTGCCCAACGGTAACTCGTACTACGCTGTTATGTCCATATAGACTAACTGCACCACCATGATCAATTTTAACCCAATTACCATACCCGCCATCCATCCATCCTGCCGCGATAACTTTACCATCTTTTACTGCCACTACTTTAGTACCTTCTGGACAACCGATATCTTGACCTCCGTGAAGTTTTGACACTCCTGTAATGGGGTGAATACGATATCCAAACGGGGAAGTTATAACCCAGCAATCTTGAATAGGTCTAATCCACCCATTGGGATCTAATGTACCTGTATAAGCTGACCCCGATGAAGTACCACCTGGCTTTGGGCAAGGATTACCGAATCTATCTGTTTTGATTGTTGAGGTTGCTCCGTCAGGAGGTGAAGAATTTGGAGCCGGAGGATATTCTGCGTTACCATCAAATCGCCAATGCCAAGGTTCTGCCCCTGCCCCTATAGTAGATCCAGCTGGGTAAGATTCTACAAAGCCATACTTGCCCTTATTAGCTTGTAGAAATTTATAACCTTCTGAGTTACGCATTTGCGGTGAATCTGCAAGAATCCCATCTCCTAATAAGTCAAAGTCAACCGCAATACCACCAGTATGTTCTGACCAATATGGAGGAGCTACGCTCAAGAGTCTTTTTTTATAAGCTGGGGTGATTCGGTTTATTTCATCACTGCTCATACCAGGCTTCCACCTATCTGCAGGATCAATCTGAAAAGTAAATATTATATAGCTTTCAGTAGGGGTTCGATATCCATTTGTAGTTTCTTGACCACCGATAATTTTAAGCTTGCCATTACTTGCTGCAATCATAGCATTAAGAGCCTTAACAAAATTTGGAGCTGCCGCGCCGCTATCGCCATATTTTTTAAATCCAGCGTTTTTGGCAAGTCCATCCATAAATGCAATTTCTTCAGCAGGGATGACTTTACCATAAGCTGTTAGAGGTTTGATACTATCTTGAGCCAAGGCATCCACAGACCCCAATGGGTTAAACCACTTCCAGTCAGATTGCACGCTAGTTTCTGGCTTAAGCACGGCGTCCCGAAGTTTTTCCTCTAACTTGGCGTAGGTTGTTGGGGTTGGGTTGGCTGCAATTGGCGGTTGTTGAGTCGCACAGCTACCGAAAAGCTCATTGTAGTTTTTTTCAGCGGCTTCTCCATAGGCTGCACTGCAAGTTCCATAATCATCACAACCTCCTCCTAGCCAAAGACTGGCAGCCTTGAATGCATCGCTTTTACCCCGCAAAGTGGGTGCTGCCAATTTATCTTTTCGTCCAGCGTTGATAACTTTAGCTTGTTCGATATATCTTAATTCAGCAATTTTTGGAGTGGTTTCTGGATAATTAATTAACCCGTACCCTCGCTGTCGAAGACTTTCGTCTAGCTTTACTCCCGCAGTGGCAGCCCAGGTTTCCATACCAAATTTGTAACCGTCATTAGTCCTTGGGCATAATTGAGAAACTCCGATGCAATACAAAGGATCTCTAACGCCAGGATCATCACCCTTCGCGGCGTCATAATCTATTCGTCCATTAACAAAATCCCAGGCTTTAGCCGCTCCCCCGCTTTCTGTAGCCATTAGACTAATAACAAAGGCTACACTATCATCGGTGTCCTTCTGTGATAAACCAGCTTTACTAAAGATTCGTATAACTTTTCTAAACTCTCCTACAGCGATTGGAACGTTTTTAACAGGACTTATTCCGTTAGCCTTCCACAGTATCAGCACATCTTCGTCTTTTTTACCATCGATAGCTTTGGTCAGGCAGCCGCTTACTACTACTGTCCCAGTTGCCCCGCTTGCCCCGCTATTGCCATTACAATCTGGACTAGAGCTATTTTGGTTAGCTTTGTCGCAGGCAATTAATCGTGAGCTAAGGTCTCGGACAATCTTAAATGCTGGACTAAGGGTAGCCCCCAAGTTACCTGCTACATCAGCCACCGCCCGAAATGGACCACTCTTGCAATAATAAGCATCCGCATAAGTCTGAAGTACCGTTATAAACAGCGTGACGAAAAGCAAAATTGCAATTATCCAAGGCAATACATTAGTCACAAAAGTCAGAACCGCCTTAGCCACCAGACCCTTTAGCTTGGCATCGATTGCTTCTTGAAGTTTATTTTTTTGCCCTGCTGGATTAGCTCCAGTTTGCGCAGCTTGCTCTAAGCCTTGTTCAGATTTTTTTAGGTTCTTGAGTTTTTGATCTTTTTCCTCGATAATCCCTGGGGTATTCTGAACTTTTTCTTGCTCTGATTGGTTAGCTTGTAGAGCTTGTTCTCTTAGGTAGGCTTGTTTATCTTCTGACTGCCCTTGATAGTCTACTTCTTGCGAAGGATTTCTACCTTGGTAATCAGGAGGATTTTTAAATTCGTCGGTATCGGGAAGTGGTTGTCGATTTATTTGACCCGTCTCTGGATTGACTAGGTTAAAATACGGACCAGCATCTTCATCACGAGTCTCTGGACTGAAGCGGTCGATGTTTCTTTGGTTTCTTGGATTTTGTTCACCTCCTACGGATCTTTGACCTGTCCCATCCCCTTTTACTCCAAGTTCTCCAAGATCAGAATTTCCAACTGTATTATCGAATGGCTTCTGAGCTTCTTCGGCTTGTTGGCTCGGGATTTGACCTTGTTGGGGGGTGTTTGCTGCTTGCCCCTCTGATTGTCTGGCGGTATTAGTTTCGGTCTTTGGATTACTTGGATCTAGTTTGCCTTGGCTTGCATCGGCATTAGTTGGCAAAGCTCCCGCTTCCATAATACTACCCAGACCTGGAAGAGCTCCAAGAGCTGCTGCTGGAATATTGCTTTTGCTTCGGTTCGAGTTTGACTTAGCTGGGGTTGTGGCGTAAGGGATTGGGGCGGTTCGCGGCTGATTAGCCGCTTGACCTGAATTAGTTTTACTTGTGGCTTGACCTGATTTCTCACTTAAACTTGGGACTTGAGTACTTGGTTGATTCTCTTCTAATTTCTTAATCCTAGAGCGGATGACATCGCCTGCATATTGCTCTAACTCTTGGTAATAGTTGGGATTATAACCTTCGGTACGAATCTTTTCGCCGATGGTGTCTTGGGTTAGTCCTAAGCTTCTGAGGACTTTTTCTCCATTGGTACTTCTAAGCCCTGCTAGATTAAGTTGCTCAATGGCTTGATTGACGGCAGTTTGGTCATGGATAACCCCAGCTTTAACTTTGGCAGATTTGGTCGGGTTGACGCTGCTTTGAGTTTTTTCTTCTGGTTTTGGTTGTTTATAAATCTCGGAAGCTCCTTGAGGGTTGTAGCTACCTGAAGTCTGTTGCACTTCTTGGCTACTCACTGTTACATCAGCAGTTACCTCAACTTGGGTTTTCTCCTCTATGTCAGGCCTCCCATTGAGATTTCGATCTTTAGACTGGTTAAAAATATCTGTACTACCTGCTTGATTTTCATCTCGGTTGGGATCAACATACCCAGCAAAGCCTTTTTTAGCAGATGGCTCATCTTCGGATTCTGGGGGAGTTATAACTCGGGGGGGCGGAGTTGGGTTATTGTTGGCGATATTAAAAGTCGGTCGAGCTAAGTCTTGCTGCGGAATACGCTCGGTAACCGAAACTTCAACTTTGGTCGAAAAAGGCTTTATGTTGTTAGTAGCTTGGTTTCGTAGATTTTTTGCGTCAGTTATATCAACCAAACCTCCTTGCTGCCTAGCAATGTCTTCCAGCTCTGGAGTAGGGGTTAAAGTTAAGTTCTGAGCCATTGATTAAAGTTTTGTAATTTTTTTAGAGATGGACGGTTGGGCGGGTATTACTGCGGGCTAGGGCTTCGGCTTGTTTTTTTTGTTTGATTGCTTCTTTGAGTTTTTGGGCGGTGGATTCTTGGACTTGGGGGTTTGGAGCTTGAACGGTTGGAGTTGCTTGGATTGGAGCTTGAGTTGGTTGCATTGTAGTTGCTCGCCTTGCTTGAGTTAAGCGACTTATGGTGTTACCTGAGGATTGAATATTAGGTAAAACAAAAGGTTGAGGATTCCCTACGACGCGTGCTTGATTAGGTTGATTCACTAGGTTTTGGTTGGGGCGAGTGATTCTTGGAGTTGGGGCTTGGGGTAGAGGATTAATCTGAGTTGTAGTAGCGGGTCTAGATTCTTGAATACCAGGAAGACCACCATCGATAACCTGACCAATCTTATCCCCAAACTTCATAAAAGGATTTTCACTTTTACCTCCGACAACACTACTTGCAATCACTGGTTGTTCCTTAATCTGAGTAGTTAATTCTTGGTTAATATTAGACATCTTATCCAGAAGCCCAGCTAATTCTTCGGTAGTCATCGCCGTTCGGTTATTATTAGCAAAAGTTGATCGAAGCCCAGTTCCAAGCTGCAAGCCATTTTCTCGATATCGCGCAATAACCTCTTCTGGAGCGGTGTTGCCTGTGGACTCCTCCAATAGCGACTCAGGAATATTCCCTTCGAATAGGATTTCCAAAAATTCCATCTTGCGTTCCTCTGGTATCATCCCGAAGATTCGATCGATTTGCTTTTCGGCGTTCAGTTGCTTATAGCTCTCTAGCCCGAGGCTTGAATAAGTCGACAGTTCTAATAATTTATCCTCGTATTTATCCATCCAATTAAACTTCTCATTATCAGGGACTTTACCAAAAATCTCAACCAGTTCCGGGACAAAGTCCTCATCCATAACCTCATCAGCAATAAAATTCTCGACCATAGTGAAGAACCCATACCACAGCCCCTGGTCTTGATTAAGGAACTTATCAGGCACCAAGAAGCGGTGTGCTGGAAATAGCTCGTCTTCTGTGCGGTTAATGGTTTGTAGGTTTGGGTTCATATGGATTTAGTTTTAATTTTTTATTTAGCGTCTTGTCACTGGTGGAGTTGGAGGATTGAACGGGTTGTTACTTGGATCTGCGTAACGAGCATCTGCCTCTGCTTTGGCTCTAACTTTGTCCGCGGCTGCCTGAGCTGCTGCTGCCGCTTTTTGAGCTTGGGCTTGGGCTTCTGCTGCCGCTTTAGCGTTTATTTTGGCTTGTTCTGCGGCGGCTTTTTGAGCCGCTTTTTGGGTCTGTTCACCAATTTGGAAATCGTAACCTGTTGGAAGTTCTGGTGTATAAGTATCTCCGAAAGGCTTCCTTGAAGTTGACACTGTACCTTCTGGAGCACCTGGTTGGGAATTATCCGTATATTCAGCAGCGAGCTTTGGATCTATTTTCTCAGTCTCTTTCTTATATACTGCAGCACGGTTGGCATCTAATTTATTACTCTCTCTTTCCCTATAATTAATTAAGGCGGCGTCGATACTTCCACCTTGGGCGGCTGCATTGGCAGCTAATCTATCTACGACATCTCGCCCAGAGCTATTGAGACTGGCTTCTAATTTATCAATATCGACACTAGCCTGAATCGTTGGATCGATTGCTTGGATTTTTGATAGGACATCGTTAAAGCCAGTATTATCACCAGTATTAATTTTCTTTTCTAAGGCTTGTTTGAATGCTGTCTCAATTGCTTGTTTTGCATTCCCTCTAACACCTCTAAGTGCCGTGCTTAAATCTAGTTCATTACCTTGAGCGTCAACAATTCCTGCAATACTTCCTTGATCAGATTGTATAACCTTAGCTACTTGATCCATAGTAGATATAGCCCCCAGATTCGCTCGCAATTGATCATCTCCTCTCAAGTCCTCTACCCGAGCATTTTTACCAATATAATCAGGTATGACGCTATTAATTACATTATCTCTAACTGAATCAGCTCCATCAGCCTTAATAGAAGCTTTAGCTTGGATACCAGCATTAGTCTCAAGTGATTTTTGGGTGGTATCTCGAGTTTTTACAACCGAAGTTGCCATAACCTTCATACCTTCTCTTAGTACAGTAGTTTTTTGATCATCTGATAAATTAGCGTATCCTGGACCAGCGGCTTTTACTAAGTCTTTGGCGTGTTCTAGATTTTGGAGTGAATTAAGATCCATCCCGTTATACATAGTACTAATATTAACATCCAGATTAGCATCATTTGCATTCATATTACCAATACCAGATACATTACCACTCGCGTCAGTTACACTACCAAAGTCTTTATTAATGCTTTTTGTAAGGTTATCGGTAATAATTTCAGCTATACGACTATCATCTATTTTACCACCAGCTGTTCTAATCTCATCACTAATCTGCCCTACGCTAGAAGAGTAGGCCCCCATTGTCGCTTGAGCAATTGGCTTCATATTTACGGAGCGCATCTGATTATAGACATCCTGCGTATCCTGGTCAAAAGGGTTATTAGGATTACCAGCATCCAAGCCCATGGACTTCTCAAGATTAGTGAAGTTACTTACATTAGCACCTCGAATACGAGTGTCAAGATCTACATCATTAATATTGGCATTACGCCTTAGTCCTCGTTGAACAGCAGCACTCTTAAAAGAGTCACTAGATAGATTCTTAATCTCCATCTCACTTAGATTAGCTGCTCGTTGTTCGGCATCGGCGTCATTTAGCCCTCCAAGATACTTTTCTTGGATTTTTCTTTGAGTCTCACCATCTAAGGAACTAAACATGGACTGACTCATAGCTCGACCCTCCTCTGTACCAAAGAGCATTGACGACATCGCTGTGTCATCCACACCAACTTTCATTAATTGCTGGAATTGACTACGCTCACTAGAATTAAACGAATCGGCTCCTTGGGTTCGAGCTTTCTCCATCAAGCCTTCCAGAACTGTTCGGGCTACTGTCTTATTTTTGAACTTGGCACCTAATACATTTGAGACTGCATCGTCTTGGGCATCTTGGAATTTTTTGTTAATCTCGGCACTACCTTGAGTTGCCATACCTTGCGCAGTTAGTCCTTCCAAGGTTTTTAATCCGTCAATACGATCAGCTACAGCACCAAGCCCCATCGTACGCATAGCCTTTTCGATATTACCAAGATTTCCTTGCTTTAGACCTGCGACTTTGGCTTCGTTGGCTTTTTTTAGAGCTGCCCACGAGTTTTTGGCTAACATTGTACCTGTATCAACAGAAGCTGGTAAGAAGTTGAATAGATTTCCTGCTCCACCCAAGGCTGAACCTAGTCTTACCTCTGAAGCTTTTTTAAGAGATTTACCAAGAGCTTGGTTGAAAAACCCTCCTCGAGCAGCTATTTCTTCTCCTTGGGCTTTTACAGATGCCAATCCTTTTCTAAAATTACCTCCAAAAACTTTTTTATCAAGAAGGCTACCAGCAGCATTTAGTCCACCACCACCAACTTTTAATGCTGTTCCTGCGGCGTAACTTGCCATCTTGAGTGCCCCGAAGGCTTTGCCTAATCCCTTCATCGCAGCTTCCACTATCGCCCCGAAGGAATCCTTGAACCACTTAATCACCAGAGCTAATCCCACAACTGAGACACCTGCCAGAGTACCCGCAGCCACAATCACCGCCATCGATATAGGGGATACATCCTTGCTATCTGTGCCTGCTGATAAGGTTTGACCGATATTAAGAGCTACCGCAATCGCCGAAACCAGCTTGGTATGAAGCACTAAAGCCAAAATAAAGAAAGGATAAAAGAAGGTAGCCTTCCAGAACTTGTCCAGCCATTCAGAAGCGTATTTATTCAGGGATTTGGCAGGGGCTAGATACAGAGCTAAGGCAATAGGGGATGTAACCATCAACATCCAGAGACCAACAAGCCTGAATATTACTAGTCCAAAAGCCTGGAACATCTGAGTAATCGCATAAAACATCACCAGCACAAAAATCGACTCGAACAATAGATATTGTAACAGAATAGACTGCCCCGTCGCGCTAAATAAGAAATTCTCTCCACTAGCCTTTCCCGTCCCCGTATCGCCAAGGAATTGTCCAATATTACTAATTGAGTCCGTGACATTGGCTATTCCATTCTTCTCATCGGTCTCGAAGGGTACAGAAGAGACATTGACATCACAGAACTCGGCTTTTTTGGTTGGTTCAACTGACTTACCACATCGAATAGCCGATATATTATTAATAGCCTTGACGAAGCCTCCAATCAATCGAGGGAAATTGGGGCGACCAGTTTTTTTGACGGCACCTGCGTAGCTATAGACCATCACATCACCAATTCCACTAGCAAGATTAACCACAACTCCAGTCCCCAGTAAACTAAAGTTAAGAAGGAGAGCAAAGACCGCAATTTGAAGCATAAACTCTCTAATGTTGCGTTTCAGTGGCTTGTAATTGAGGATATAACCTAGCCCGATCGCGATAAATGTCCCAAGTACGGTCAGATTAGCTAGTCCAACCAGTACTTGCCAAGGTCGCACTGCAGCCCCGATGAAGGCAGGAGCAGCAGGATTAATCGATAATATCTCCACGAACAATGTTGATATCACAAATAACACAAAAGCAAGAATCCACCCAACGAAGTAAATCAAGAAGAATAACACCCAGCCAACAATAGCCCCGAGAGACTTAAGTAAATCTTCAACTGTACTAGTTTTATCTCCGCTTGTGCCAGCTGTTGCATCTTTTTCAGCTTTGTTCGCAGCAACGATTGGTTGCAGAGTCTTGTTCTGAGGTAGGGTAGCTATTGTCTTGTTAGCCTCCTCGGTTAAACATTTATCCTTGATATTACGATTGGCATCATATGTTACACCTATACATTTATCAGCCAGGACAATTAAACCAGTGGCATCTTTACCATAGTATTTACCATCA
The DNA here is from genome assembly GCA_043778275.1 of Minisyncoccota bacterium. GTDB lineage: Bacteria > Patescibacteriota > JACMRA01 > JACMRA01 > JACMRA01 > JACMRA01. The sequence continues at coordinate 11,156 of JAYWGL010000050.1, read as the reverse complement.
CTCCCCTTACAGACGCTAGTTAGATTACCATTCTTATCAAGCTTGGGGACTTCACAGGTGATTGTTATGACGGGCTTGGATTGAGCCCCTATATCAATAATCTGTTGGTTGTCTTCCATCTGGTCATTAATCTTGGTAATTTGCTCGGGGGTAAGATCTCCGAATTGCGTTGGGGCAAGCCCTCCTAGGGTTGATTTATTAACAAGCTCGCCATTTTTACCTTTAACTTTACCCTTTTTAAAATCTTCTCTAATTTTATCGACTATTTCTGTATCTTTCTCATCTTCGGCGGAAGTACCACCACGCTTAATTGAATATTTACCAGTGTTAATATTTTGAATTACTTGAGTATTTAAGAGATTTTTTGCAGAGCCACATCGATATAGCGTATGATCAACATCTAATGATATTTCATCACCACAAATATTTTGCTCGAAGTTTTTTGGATTTGCTCCAACTGCATTTTTGTTAAGTATGAAAAAGTTTCCTTGTTCGCTACCAGCTAAACCGCTAGTAATTTTTCCTACTCTATCTATATCGTCACCAATATTTAGCTCTTGAATAGCAAAACCGGCACAGTTAATTCCCTCTGCACCTGCTATATCTCCTGTTAATTTACATTTTGTTAATTGGACGAATTCATATTTTTTGTTAGTGGGGTTTTCTCGATAAACCGCTGTGGTCTGGAATTTACCGCCCGTATCATTATCGAAGGTTACAAAACACTCTATTTGACCGTTCTTGGGTTCTGGCTTTTTGTCAGCACAGGCGTTGGTGCTTTTACCTGCATAGACATTGACTTGACCTAGTTGACTACCTAAGCTTGCTATGACTATTAATCCCAGGATTAGGATGATACGAGTATAGCTAGATAGGTTGTTAAACAGTCGAGAAAAAGTCATAGATTGTATTGATAGAATGGATTATAAGCTATATAATCAATGTTGTAAAATTAGGTTAGGGGTTAGGGGTTTGTTTGCGGTTTCGTAAGTTCTTTAGTTTGTCCGCTGCTGGACCTACACCAAAAGCACCTAGCCCAAGTACCGTTCCAGCTCCCGCAACTAAAATTCCGCCTACGCCTCCAACAATAACAGTATTCTTTCTGTCAGTCACTTTGAGATCAGTATATCCCTTTGCCTTAGCTTGTAATACTGGTAAATCTGTAGGTTTTATCGTTGTCTGCCCATCTAGAGGGGTTAGTCCTTTGGATCTTACTGCTGGCATAGTACTAGGATCAGGTTTAGCCATTGTAGTTTCAAGTTCTGATTTACTCTTACCTACCAGCTGTGATAACCCAATCTGTGAAGTAGGTTGAGTCATATCAGAAAACTTTTCTATAAGAATATTTATTTTATCTATCTGATCTTGTGTCGCCGTATCAGTAAATGTTACTATCAATGGAGTTAATATTTTATTTGGATCATTTTTGTCTTTTACCCTTCCTACGCTTATCGAATAATTTGTAATATCTGGTCTTAGAGTCTCAAGAAACTTCTCTAAACCAGGTTTTTTATTAGTAACTTCATAATCTAAGATAAAGTTTCGACCTTGTTGAATTTCACGCTGATAAAATCGTCCTGCATCTCTATTATTTACACCCTCACCGTTACTACTATCTTTTATATATTCAATTTTATTTGTTGATTCAATCTTTGGAATAGGTGTTTCTCTATCTAAAAAAACTTGAGGAGCTGTAACACTAGTCCTTATATTAGTATCAATAGCCCCATTAATAGCACCTACTACAGGTGGGACACCGAAATATAGAATGAGAGACCCAAAAATTCCCCCCAGTGTTGGCTTAATATAATCTGTCCACCCCTTAACCGTCTTGCTCTTTTGCTCTTGGGCTGTGATTCCGTTGAGGGCGTAGATATTATTTTCGTTTTCCAGTAGGGCCTTTCGGATTCTGTTAGCAAACTCTGATGGGAGTCGTAATAATCCGATTAATACTTCTAAATTAACGAATGGGGTATTATAATGATTAGCTAGTTGTGATTTAATATCCCCAATTGTAACATCTGCTTGACTTCCTGTTACTTTCTTCAAGTTAGCATAAACAGCCAATATCGACTCATCATTTAACCTTGACTTGTCTTTTGACTTCCACAGTAGTAAGGGTATAAGACCGCCTACATTTGCAAATTCTTGAGCTTTAGTTGTCCATTGTTCACTATCTGGTAAATTCTTAAATTTGTCTGGTATTTTTGACGGAGCTTTCATCTGTACCTCAAATTTATTTCCAGCAGGTATTTGTTCTTTCAAAGGGTTAAAATGTGGTTTTTGAATTGCCCAGATTAATTGTGCGACTGTTGCTACTTTGCCTTTGGCGTTATCAAGGATATCAACTAATTCTTTTTTTCTTCTGTCTTCATTAGGGGTTGTGGCAATTAACAGCTTGAGGGCTTGAGCTAGCTCTGATTTGAGATGGGTGTAAGCTCCTACTTGACCTTTACCATTTATTTTATTGTAAGTGTGTAGTTGCAAACCTCCGCCGTTGATCAATTCGGTTCTAATCGCAAGTGGAAGTTGGAAGTAGGCTTTTTCTTCCCCATCGAATAAAGTTAGAGACTCCTCCTGAATTTCTGGGGTGGGTGGAACTTGAGTGGTTGCTTCGGAGTTTGAGATCGCAGAAAGGGCTACTTGAGCCGAGGCTTGCACATTTGGAATATAGCCAATTCTACTTATTAAAGTATTGCAAACCTGCATCCAGGGATTAGTAATGTAGGAACCTGAAGCGTCTCGTAATAAAGGAAAGCCGCTTTTCAGAACCTCTAATGCCTCCGATAAATCTTTTTTATCATACTGACCGCTAAGATATAAATTATAAATTTTTTCAAATTTTTGAAAATCAAACGGGTGTATTAAATCAGGTCTATTAAAATTCTTGTAATTAAAACCTGAATCTGGTTGAACTAAGAATCTTTTAATAGGCTCAAACTCACCCTCTGGGATTTCTATTACTGTTGCTTGTGTTAAGTCTTCTCGCGCTCTTAATTTTGGCTTATCCTTGCCAGTCTTTGGTTTTGAATTGTCGCGAAGTACTGGTTTTTCTGTCATAATAGTAAATTAGTATTTTTTTAATTGAATTTTTAGTAATGTTTTTATATCTCTATTATACTGATAATATCACTTATTAGCAAATCACTTAACTACGATAAGCACCACGAAATAGATAAGCGTCGTGAAAAATACCCACCTACCTACAGTTTTGAAGTTCTTAGATAATGAGAAGTAGCTTAGATAGCCAATTGTGAGAATAGCAATCAAAAACCAGCTTAGATAATTAGTAAGTGGTATAACACCGTCTTGCCAGTTCCAATAACCTTGTTTAATAGCTACTTGTTCCAGAACTACATCGTAGAGTGTAACAGCCAATGCAGCTAGTATGACCTTAATAAACCTTGTCTTAATCCCGAGACCCTGAACTAACGACCAGCCACAGATACTGACCATAATCCAGAGTAAGCCAATAGCCAGTGGCGTCCCAAAGAGTTGTAATTGCCACAGCGACGTATAATCATATTGCCCAAAAACAATCCCATAATTAGACCCCACAACCTCTAACAAAAAAGTTAGCACAAAGACAGGTATAAGATAAAGAGGCTTCCAGCCAATAGTCCGCCATATCACCCCAAGCGATAATAAAATCACAAAGGCTTCTGTTGTCCCAATCGCTAAGTTACGAGTCGCAGGAATGAGATATAAAACTACCCCACAAATCAGAAAAAAGCTATACAAAAAGCCTAAGTAGCCATTAAAAATGTCAGGATTACTAACTATGTTTGTCAAGAATGTTTTTTGTCTATAGAATCTAGCCACGGTAATTAGTTATGCCAATATGTTATTAGAATTAACAACGAGTTTCAGATACAAGAGAGAGCCATTTTGGATTTTTTGGCAAGGGATTACTTGCTTATTACCTAGAAATATTAATCCCAAAACTTGGGTAAATAAGCTCCTTTCAAGGGGCTCCGCAAAGCGGTGGGGTATATTAAAGGGGATTACTTGCTTATTAGTTAGCTATACCCTTATGAGCTTTGGGATATCTGGGGTAACTCAAGGGTTAATTATTCCTGGTATCGAACTAAAGTATAACCCAACTAAGTCCACCTCAATCAATTATTACAGCAATTCTAATCTCGAAATTAGCCTAACATCGCAAGCCCCATCAAGTCAATGTCAATTCTCGTATAAGGCTTATAAATCCCTTACTTGGTTGCAGTTGCCAACTACCAATAACAACCCTTGTCAAACCACTTTGACCAAAGTTATGCGAGCTAATGATCTTGTGATTGATATAAAAGTCAATATGACCAATTCCGACAATAACACTACCCAAACCCTAACCGATTCCTATGTTTTTAAGAGCCTCTAAGCAATATCCCACCACTAAAATTGTTCTATTGATTCTAATAACTCTTCTAGCTCTACCTAGTAATCTTTTTGGGCTGGCAAGCTATAACCCAACAGCTCAACAATGGGAAGATATTGTGACGGATACTAATCAAGAGTTAACTTATCAATATAATTATACCGAGACTGGAAACAAGGATGCTTACGGTTACTTCGAAATGGCTCTAGGCAGCGACAAAGCTAATGCCCCAGCAGGAAGTATACTAAAAATACTTAGTATCCAGGATCAATGGAATTTATCTAGTAGCTTTGGCGTCATGCAAGACTCTGTAACTCGGGATATTAACCCAGAACGGGCCAGTTGGAGCAGTGGGAATAATCTTAATATTAGATTTGGGGCTCAGATGCCTGTTGGCTACTGCTTGGCTTCTATATCTACAGGTGGCTGTGATATCAGCATCGCAACCCTTGGTAATAATATCCGCTCAATCAACAACGGTACAGGTAATGGGTTAATAACTATAAAAGCCAAGCTCAATCCAGACTGGATACCCCAAAGCACCTCTGGCACTGTCTATAATCTACAAGCAACTCAAGGCGGTCAAATTATTCACCCTCAAGGCTACAACATTAATCCAAAATCTTGGTCAATCAAAATTGATCTTGCCAGTCGAACCGCTACCAGTCTCAAGTTAATGGTCAATCTAGCTGGGGCTTACAATACAGCGACCAGACTTAACAGCACCCAGCTCAAAATCCGAAACCTTCTACCCAGCCAATCCCCCTACGAAACCACAGCCAATAACCAATACAATCTCATCCCCGAAACCGCAGTGGACTGGATCTATCTTCAACTCTTCCAAAATAATCAACTAAAATTCTCAAAATCCCTGATTCTTCTGGCGGATGGAAGCAGCGTCGATCCAAGTAACCCAGCTCAAATCATCAATTTATCAACCTTAGCAGCTGGCAATTACCACGCCGTTATAATACACCGAAATCACCTGGCAATTAGCACCGAGCAAGACATTAATATCACACTAGAGACTATCAATAATCTAGACCTGAGAACTAACAATAATGTCAAAGGCTCCAATCAAATAAGTCTTGGCAATAACCAATTCGGGCTAAAGCCAGGTAATGTCAATGACGATCTCTATATCAATTCTACCGATCGGGTTCAAGTGCGGAACCAAAAAGACGCTGCCAATATCTATAGCGACTACGATATTAATCTGGATGGGCAAGTGAGTAGCCAAGATAGGAGCCTTAGCCGCCTTGGTAAAGAAAGTGTAAGTCTGTTATAATAGTTTTATAAACCTGTTTTATAAATCCCACTTTATATGAAAGTATATGAAATCTCAATATAGAATTAGCTCAACCAGCCTCGACAACACTTTGTTAAGATTGGAACTACACCCCGTTAATAAACCGCTTGGAATACCTCTGGGTGGGCAATATCTTTATATGAAGAGGGGATTTTTTTGTCAGTGGCACCCTTTTTCGGTACTTGCTTACGACCAGGCAACAGGAAATATCCAGTTGAGTATTCGGGTCGTCGGGAATTTTACCGATAGAATTTCTAAATTACCAGTCGGGAGTAGAGTTAATCTGGAGGGTTATCACGGTCACTACACCCAAAACTTAGATACTAAGACCCCAACCCTACTAATTGCTGGCGGCGTTGGAGTCGCTCCTTTTTGGTCGATGATTAATCAACATCCTATTAATCTAAGCTTAATATATTGTACAAGTAGTCTTAGTGACAGCGTCAACCTTGCAGCTCTGCGACAATTACTCGGTAATCGGCTGAGTCATCATATTGGTAACCAGAATCGGCTAACTCCAGATGATATTAAACAAGTAATTAATTCAATAGTCAATGGCGACACTAGTTTAATCGACCAAATCCAAGTCTATGTCTGCGCAGGTAAAAATCTTACGGCAATGGTAATAGGGGAATTAAGACAACTCGGAGTAAACCCAAAAAAAATCCATATTGAAGAATTCGGTTATTAAATCTACTGCCAAGCCCCTTGTAAATTAACTTTTAGATTAAGCGTGGTATCACAAGAACTGGTACCGCTAAACTGCCCTTGCGTTAAGATTTTTGGATGTAGTTTGGCATTTGTTGCTATCACGCGGGAGTCTTTTATAGCATTAGCATAAGCTGAATAAGCCTTATAACCCTCAAAGGTAGTATCACCAGCACCCCCACCAAAAATAGCCCAATCAGTCTCTTTATCCTCGTTAAACCAATTTATCATCTTAATATTATTCGCGTAGGCGTAGTCGAACATACTGGTAATCCAGAGATTTTTATCCGCTACCGCCTTGCTATTAGTTGTGCTTGAGACTTCATTAATAGAGATTGGTTTGCTAGGTGATAGGATTTTTAGTCGCTTTATCATAGTATCAAAAGTCGATGCTGGCGTATTCCAATCCCCCCAATCAAAGCTCTTACCCCAGTTATAACCATCAATACCAAGCCAATCTACATACTGATCGCCTGGGTAGTAACTCTCAGCACCAATCCCACCGACATCAACATTGTTGACACTCCAGATCCACTGCAATTGAGTCTTATTAAGACCGTTATTTATTAGATTATAAGCCCTCCTCCAAGCATATATATAAGCCTCGGGATTACCAGACCAACCATACCAATTGCCGTTAGGTTCGTGCCCAGGTCTTAGGTATAGACGCCGATCATCATCAGTCCCAAGTATTTTATCACCCCCAGCCAAAAAGCTCTTAAGCCGAAGATTAAACTGCCCAAAATAATCATCTAATTCGCCATCTCGTATTCTAGTTTCGATACTACTATTATCAGGATTATCACTCCAAAATTCCAAGCTTAGATTAGGAATACTTCCCCGTGCCCAGCTCTTATCTAACTCCCCAAAAGTAAAATCTAGTAACTGCGTTGTCGTAGCTGAATAAATGGTGAGATTAGTATTTTTTTTGTTCGCCCAAGACTCTAAACTATCAAGTAATTTTTCATCAAAACTTATTTTGTTGGGGTGTATTCCTACTATAAGGCATGCTCCATCTATAGAACCTGCCAAAGTCTTCCTTAATAAATCCCCAGAAGTTAGATTTTTGACTCCAAACCCAAGACTAATTAAAGTACTAATTACTAACAATCCAAGACAAAAATACACTGTTACTTTTTTCATAGCCAAACACTACCCCCAAACTTAGATAGTGTCAAGAGTTACTGGTCGCTGCGAATCACGACAAAGGCAAGTTTCCCCCATATTTCTGAGGTGAATTTGGTTTCCATAGTCTTAATTAATTCTTGAGCCTGGGTCGATTGCTCGGCATTCTTGCAAAATAACATCACCATATAAGGTCGTGTCTTATTGAAGAAACTTGCCCCCCAACCATGCTCACCAAAGGCAATCTGAATGGTCAAGCTTATATCTTCTACACCACTAGATATAGAGTCCAGACTATAGTTATGCTCGGGCAATCCTTCGTCGAATTCCACAGGGACCAAACAATCAAAAAAGTTTAATTTGGTGATGAGATCAATTTCCATACAGAGAATCGAGCTATCCAGGCATCCAATAGTCCCAAGGGCATTGTGCATTTGCATAGGACGCAGCTTAAACATTTCGTTTTGCCCAATGAAGGCAAGGGTAACATTAAGCTTGGAATTGAGTTCCTTACTGGCTTTTTGGATGGATTGACCTAAATTGGTAGCGCACTGCTTAGCCATCTGAAGTTGATTAGTATCGGTCAATAAATTGATCAGATTTTTTTTGCGTACTTGAACCGCCCCGCAGCCTTCATGGTAAGTCATAGTCAACTTGACGATGGATTTTTTTTGGCACCAGCGGGCGATTCTATAACCAAGGTCAGCTAATCGATTACGCTCCACTTCGATCAATTCACTTAGGCTAAGGTTAGCTTTGCAAGATTGTGGACAGATATACTTAAGAGCACCGCTACCTGGAATAGACAGGATATAGCGATCTACGGTATGATCAGAGACAGATCCCAGATAATGCCCTGCCAGGTCAGTTTCTTTGACGAATTCTCCACCTTGAGTAGCTTCATCTACACATGAGATTTCGGCTAGTATAGTATCGGGATCAACTGTAATTTGCTTAGCTATATCATTAACAAGATAGAGAGAACCCAGCCGTGAGACAGGGACAAAGTAGATATTGTCATTACGGTGACTAGCAGAGATATCAATAGCTCGCTGCAAAAATCGGTAGCTTTGCTTATATATTCGCCATTGCTGCTTAATCAGAAGATGTTTGTGCTGGTGTTTTTTGGCATTCTCACCTTTGTGAAAAATAGTTTCATAATTTTCTAGATTCGGAGCTTGTTTACCAAGTTTTTGATCATAAACCCTATCAAAAATCATCGCGTCTAAGGTATCGCTAACGGTGGTAAAGGACTGCTTGGCTATTTGAGCCAGTTTTCTAGAAAGAGTCATAATAATCTAAGGTTAACCAATATTCCAAAGCTTAGCAAGTGATTAGATATTTGTGATTAGACAAGATTGAATTTTTGTGTTATTAATTAATTATAACTTTTAAAACATTTTTACAAACTTAATATTTTTTCTATATGAATGATTCATTTTTACCAACAGGTAGCGTACTATGTCCACGAGGCGGTTGCCGAGTTCTTGATCCTCGTAATTTTAACGGTGGTCTCAGTGGCTTCGTTAATGTCGTTGTTGCTGTTGCTAGCATCGGTACATATGTTATTGGAGCTTTAGCTATTTTATTCGTGCTTTATGGAGCTTTTCTATTCTTACTTGGCGGGGATAAAGGAAGAGAAAAAGGGCAAAAAGTCATTGTCAACGCAATTATCGCTATCTGTATAGCAGCCCTTGGACAAACAGGTATTCAACTTCTACTTAATGTTCTTAACGAATTTAGAATCTAGACTCAGCAGCCCCTGGACCAAATGGATAACCCTTGGCTTTCTTAGTTTAATTATCACTATTATTCGACTCCCAACTTTTTGGGAGTTTTTGTGGTATGGGGACGAAAATATTTATCTAGCAGTGGGACATGGGCTAGCCAACGGGCAAAGACTCTATCAAGATATCTGGGATAATAAGCCACCTCTCCTATACCTATTCTATTGGCTAAGCTACAAGATTGCTGGAGTTGATGTTTGGGGCTTTAGGCTGCTCAATCTGGGATTTTCACTTGCGGCACTTTTTGCCTTTTGGGGACTAGCTTTTAATCTTTGTAAAAATCTTTTTAAGATTCAGTATTTTAATCTAATTACTTGGATTAGTTCAATTCTTTTTGGTCTGTTGCTCGGTCTTGGCTGGGAGATGGGTCAATTCAATGCCGAAAATCTATATATGCCTTTGATTATTCTGGGCTTATATTTTTGGTCACTGACTTTTAAGTCACCTCAAATAATTAAATATCTAGGCATCGGTATATGTTTTAGTCTTGCCTGTCTGACTAAGATACACGCAATTGTAGAGATTGTAGTTCTCATCTATTTAATGCTTTGGCAGGATATAGAGTCTGAAAGGTTCAAAAAGGGTTTGAAGACATTTATAGAATATGAATTACCAAGAATTGGGTTAATAATTGGTTTAATTATTTTACCTTATCTTGGACTCGCTATCTGGTATCTAAGGCAGGACCTACGTGGAATACTGTATTATTCTATATTAGGCTTCGGGTCTTCATATGTTGCCAAAAATTCTCCACTGATCTTCGGGTTACCGCTCTTTGGCTATCCTGGTAGTCTTATTAGTAATTTACAATTTAGAGCCTTGTTGATTGTGATTTTAACCTCAAGTTTAAGCTTCTTGCGTTACAAAAAATTGATTAGCTACCAATATATGTTTATAACTCTTTGGCTTGGGATTTGTTTTTTTGGGGCTATGATATCGGAACGTAATTACCCTCACTACCTTATCCAGGTCTTTGGGGCGGTAAGCTTATTAATCGGGATACTAGCTAATTACCTACTAACCACCAAGCAAGGGTTAGTCCAGAAAATCCAATCCCTAATCTCAGTAATTTTAATCCTGAATCTTGGGACAATAATCTTTGGTAGTAATCAGTTAGTTCCAATCTATCAACCCGATATCTGGTATCGCTTTAGTAAGGTCTTGACTGGTGGTATGAGCTTAGCGGAATTCCAACGCTCTAATAATACAGGGGCATTCGATCGAGCTAAGCTACTAGTTCCAATCATAACCAAATACTCCACCGACACCGACAAAATCTATCTCGTAGCAAACAGCCCAGAACTCTACCCACTAGGTAATCGTCTAAGCGGACATCGCCAGATCACTGACTTCCAATACGATACTTCTATTGAAGGGATCTATCAAGAGCTTGTAACAAGTAAGACTAAGCTAATCATCGTGGATAAAAATTCTCCAGCCAAGAGTCAATTCGATAATCTACTTCCAAAGGATTACATCCAGACCTATACACAAGAAGCAGGCGAAAATTATCAGATCTGGTTGAAGATTAGTTCGTTGGTGCAATAGTCTCAAATAAAACTGCTTCCAGTCTTTCGACTTTAGTTTTAGGATCTGTCGCTAGTTGAATTTCAAAATCTCCAAATATAAAAAGACTATCTAAACTTGGTTGACCTCCAGCATCAGTGGTGTAACTCGAAGCATCGCACATAAAATATGTTTTTAGAATTGCGTAATAATCTTTCACAAGCAATTTACATTTTATGACTTGCTGTGTTATAGCCAACCCATCTCCCATCTAGCCACTACACTCTCCACCCTTGCCTAAATTCCTAATATCCCATTACTTATCTAAATATGAGCAGATACAGTA
>JAYWGL010000049.1:0-21718 GCA_043778275.1 Minisyncoccota bacterium | reverse complement strand
TATGAAAGACTGGTAGAGAGTTTAGAGGCTATGACCTTGCTTGCAGGAATAAAGTTACGGTTGTGATGTGGGGTAGGTGGATTAACTAGACAGGTTCGGTACCCAAACCTAAGCTTCATTAATTACTTCAAATTTTTTGAGATCATGATTTATAACCCCATTAGGAGTCCCAGCGATGGCAAAAGCAAGTATATTACAACTATGTTTTTGCTTAATTTTTTTGGCGATATAATTAAATGAAGACCCTGAACCTACAAAGTCATCAATCAGCAAGATATTCTTGACAGCTGGTACGCGCTCTACCACAAAGGTAGATTCAGCATTTTCTTGCCGATCGCTAATTTTAGTCAGGGTTTTTTGTGGGACGGTAAATTCATTTTGAATTTTGGTTATTTTGACTTTGGGAAGTGTGAGATTTAAATATTTTTCAAGTTCGCTCATTAGTTGAATTTTACGATTAACTGTAGGAGCGACAAAACAAACTGCCCCAATACCTTTAGCCTGGATTATCCAATCTATCTTATTTTTAATATCGGGGAATATTTCTAACATATTTTTTTTGTTACCGCTTTGCTTGGCATATAACATTTGGGCATATATTCCAGTTTTACCAAATATTTCAATGGCTGAAAAATTACCATAGTAACATTCGTCAGCGTAGCACGGCACAAAAGTCTCTTCCATTTTTTTTGTAGCATTAATCAAACCGTTCATCGAATATTGAGAATATTCATTAATTGTCTTTTCATAAATCGACATTTGTTGATCTATGTTATAGTTACGATCGTTGCACCACTTTGAAAATGCTTCATAACCTGTTAACTTCCCCCCTGAAGGCGTAATAATCAAGAAATTATTTACGACTTCTTTTCTACTACTAACAGCATCAGTCAAAATTATTTTAAATTCTGAATTCAATGAGTAAAAAACTCGAGGAGGTAAACCCTCTTTTTTAATTAATTTTTGGTTAATAAGCTCCAGAAGATGTTTATGAATTGCTTGCTTGCTAATTCCAAAATGGTCAACTATATTTATCACAGAAGATTGAGGGTTTAAAGTTAGATATTGTAAAATTTTTATTTTAGTTGGGCTGTTGGCGGGCATAATGGGATTATTGTTTATTTACTATTTACTGTCAATAGTCAATAGTAAATGGTAAATAGTCTGAATAAATATTTTAGGACTACGATACTTGCCAAAAAATAATTCTTTTTGTTAATTTAGTATCTATGATAAAAGATATTAGAAAAACAATTTTAATTTTTAGTAGTTTGGTATTATTAGGAGGGTTAGTTTTTAGCTATGCCCAATCAACGACTCAGAGCATCTCAAAAGCGGCGGGTACTTTGAACACTTTTACTGTCGGAGCCCCAAAGCAGACTATCAAGGGGTTTGGAGTTAGTAGTGTACAGATGGCATATGCTAACCGCGGTTATAATGTATTAACCCAAGCTCAAAAACTAGAATTAGACACCCCGCTCCTGAATGATATCAAGATTAACACTATGAGGTACTGGGGGAATATAAGTAACTTTGCCGATACTTATGGAGCTCAGTACAATAATATCAAACAAAAAGTTAACCGACATCTATTCCAGGCAGAAATTCGGGATAATAATATGAATACTGAGCCTATGGTAGTAGCCCAAGGTATAAAAAACCTCAAAGATAATAACAATATCCTTATAACTCATGTATCAATTTGCAATGAGTGTAGTACTCAGATATCTCTCAATAATTGGCCTCAACATGTAATCAACCTTCGAAATGCCTTAGACTCTCAAGGTCTCCAAAATGTTCTAGTAGTCGCGGCAGAAGGTCCTAATAATGATGGATTCTGGATGGATAGACTTCAAGCAATTCGCAACAACCCTACAGCTTGGGCAGCTCTTGGAGTAATTAGCTCTCATTCTTATAGTATGGCACTTCGTCCTGAGGATGAGGCATTTAAGACAGGATCTGGCAAAGAATGGTGGATTGGAGAATCGAGCGACAACGGATCAGAATCTTTGGGGGACGCTAATGCCGCCGCTACAGCTATCGCAAGAACCCTACATGATTTTAACTCGGGGGCTGACAATTGGATCTGGTTTATAGGTCACGCTCCAGCAGACAATGGAGATGACAAAACTAGAATGATACGATATTGGGAAAGTCCATTTAGAAGTGAAAAGCTAGAGAAATTTTATTATTTTAAGCAATTTAGGGACATTTTTCAGGATGGAACTCGGATCCACGATACCGTTTCAGACTTAGAAGGTAAGATGCCTTGGACTTATCAAAACTACGCTAATATGCAATCAGTCGCCGGTCAAAATCCTGATGGATCCTGGAGCCTTGGAGTTGTTAATTATTCTAACTCTTCTTTAGCTGCCAAATTTAAAATCACCCAATTAGCTGGACAGCCCAATCTAAGCTTTGACGTGTTTCGAAGTAATGGGGCTGATCGTGGTACTAAGATTGCTACGGCTACGATGGTCAATGGAGAAGTGAATTTACCCAGCGACATAGGATCAAAAGAATTTATTACACTGAAATCTACTAATAATACACCCGTTTCATCGTCAAGCTCTCTTAGCTCGGTCAGTTCAGTAAGTTCATCTACCCCAGCTTCTAGCTCTTCCTCTCAACCAGTCTCATCTCAGACCTCATCTCAAACTTCTGGTATGCCAGCAGGCTGCCTGAATAAATCTACAGGGGCAATTTTTGGAGCTAGTCCGTCTCTTAATAACAACCCGAACCTTGATTATAACAAAGTCTTCGATAATGACACTTCGACATTTTTTGACTATGCTAATCCCAATGGTGGTTTTGCTGGGATGGATCTAGGGCAAGCGAGTGTTATTAATAAGGTTTGTGCCTACCCTAGAAGTCTTTTAGACTCTCAAGGAGGATCTTTGATAGGGAGATTCGAAGGGATAAAAATACAAGGATCTAATGATAATAATAGTTATACAGATTTAACTACACTTACTGGAGGTGTCCTCAATCAGTGGAAGGAAGTATCTTTTGCTAATAATAGTACTTACCGTTATTACAGATTCTTATCGCCAGATGGTGGTTACGGGAATTTAGCTGAGCTTCGCTTTATACAAGATACATCACCTACTATACCAACATCAGGAAATCTACGAGTAAAATTAAATCTCCAAGGTTCCTATAACACAGCCACAAACCTAATGAAAACAGATCTAAAAAATAAAAATTTGATTAGCAGTGATAATCCTTATGACGATAGTATAATTAATAACCCTAGCCCGATTGGGGTCTCCAATGCAGTGGATTGGGTTCAGGTTATAGTACAGAATACCCAAAATCCTAATATAATCTCGTTTGATAACGGGGGACTTTTATTATCAAACGGTGAGGTTCTATTCTCGGGAAACTCTACAAAAGCTCTCACCTCAGGTAAATACAAAGTAACAATCCGACATAGAAATCATCTTGCTATAGCCACTGACACCGATATTGATATTGCATCGGGACAGACAACGCTTGTTGATTTTACGACTAATCAAAATGTCAAAGGTGGAAATCAAGCTATGATTCAGCCAGGAATCTACGGACTTAAGATGGGAAACACTAATAGTAACGATCGAATTAATTCCCAAGATAGAATCGCCCTTCGGCTTTCACCTGATAAAACTAATGTCTATAGTCCACTTGATATCAATATGGATGGTAATATTTCGTCTCTTGATCGCATCCTCAATCGGTCGGTTGGTGATAGCGTAGAAAAAATATAGGACAAAGTTGACATTTTAGATATAAATATATAAATTTTTATAGAGAATAAAAAGGTTTCGTAGCTCAATTGGATAGAGCAGTTCCGTCCTAAGGAAAAGGTTGTGCGTTCGACTCGCGCCGAGATCACCAATTATTTTTTTATAAATTTTATAAATTTCTTTTTATTAAATATTAAATGTCTTCTCAAGTTAATTTTTGGCAAGTTATTAAACACATTCCGCAACTCGTCAAAGACGATGAAACTGACAGCTACTTACTCTATACTAATGAGTTAAAAGAAGTCCTAGGTTCGACCATGGAACCATCTGAAATCAAAAAATGGTTTGAAGCCCTTTGCCAAATCCGATCGCAGCTTAATACTCTTGAGGTTGACTTAGCGATTGATGAATTTTACCCAGGGTTAGAAGATGAAGAGCTGGAGTTTTTCAAAGATTGGGTTGTCAGTCGTGGACAGGAAGATTACGAAGCTGTTCTTGAAAACCCGAAATACCTAAAGCAATTAGTTCAAACCTGTATTAATTGCCTGTACGGTGATTTTGCGGAAGTGGGTCTTGTCGTCTGGGAAGATCTTTATAAAGAAGACTATGGTGAGATCATAGATTACCTCCAAAATTAAAAATATGATTGAAAACTCAACAAAGCAACTTCGTATCAGATATTTTTTTAGTATTCCAGCTGTGATGGATGGCGGCGGCGGCGGTAAAGTAATACAAAATATTACTGATAAACTCTCTTTAATTCACGACTGTCAACCACTTGATATAATGAAAGATGAAATAGACTTTGATATATTTCTCGTATTTGGGTTTACTTATATTAATCCAGAAGTGTTAAGTTGGTACAAATCTAAAGGTGTAAAAGTAATTCTATATCCAATTTTTGATAGGATGAACCCACTTTGGCAGATGAAACTACTTAAGCCATTTATGATGAAATTACCAGTTATGAATACTTATAAACAACGCAAGCAAGCTCTTGAGAATGTTGATTTAATTATTACAGGCAATGAATCTGAATCACGTGACATTATTGAATTATATGAGGCTGATAAGTCCAAAATTAGATTGATGCATTATGGGATTGATGATAAATTCTTCGAAATGGAGAAGGCTGTCGATAAGCAACTTTTTTTTGATAAGTATAAATTTACTAATTTTGTATTTTGTGCTGCTTCATCAATCTTTCCGCGTAAAAATCAAATCACTTTGATAAAAGCCCTAAAAGGTACTGGCATTAAATTAGTTTTAAATAATACCCATATTATCAAAGGCTATGACCCGAAAGAATTTCATGATTTAGTTGATGGTGATCCAGATATCTTGTGCCTTGAACGACCCGATCTACCAATGATGATTAGCTGTTACAAGAATGCCAAGGTAAGTATTAGCGTAAGCCAAGCAGAAACAGCTGGACTAGTAAATCTCGAAGCTGGGTATTTAGGATGTAATTTAGTTGTATCAGATTTAGAAGCTTTGCACGAATACTTATTAGATTATGCACTTTTTGTTGACCAGAATTCCGAGGAATCTATTAGAAAGGCTATCATCACAGCTATGTCGACGGACTTTAATCCTAAGTTAAAAAAATTTGTAATGGATAGCTATACTTGGGACAAATACATTGTCGAACTTTTAGATCACATCGATAAGATTAAATGAGGTTAAATAAAATTATCAAATAATGAATTTTTTATACAAGACAGGGCTGCAGATCGGGGCACGCTTCGGTGTATTGATTAGTGGGTTATTACTTACCAAGTGGTTAATATTTAATCTAAATCCCCAAGACTATTTTGATTACTCTCAGATTACAGATCTATTAACAGCGATGATATTAATCTTGGTGAGTTTTTCGATACCTTCTCTAGCTCTTCGATTCTATTCTAATCAAGAATTTCGTAGTAATGCTAAACAGGTTGCTCAATTTTGGTCGACGATGCTAATATTAAGGATTTTTTCTTATTTTGTTGGATTGATATTACTTATTATTGGGTTATATCTGATTGACCAAGCTGCTAATTTTTGGCTGGCGGTATTGATTTATTCAGCTCAATTTTTGTTAATTATTGATAGTGTTTATAAGTCCATTACAGATGCAACTGCGCGAAGTTATACTTATGGTATCACTGATTTTGTTGGCAAAATTTCAATTGTTTTAACTTTATTTTCTGTAAATTGGCTGTTTCCTAATTTAGTACCTCAGAAGAGTCAACTTTACTTTTTTGGTTTAGTTTTATTTGGCGGCTATTTATTTAGTTTGATTTTGGACGCAGTTTGGAATCGTTCGTACACAGCTATTACTCGTCCCAATATTGGGATACTCAGAAATGAATTAAAAAGTATTTTGTATTTTACAGGAACTGGTCTTTTATCTTTTTTTTATATTTCGAGTTTTACTTATTTTCTGAAGCTTTATAATATTGATATTATTAGTTATAATTCTTATATTACAGCTTTTTTTAAGATATTTAGCACGACAGCAACTTTTGGTCTAATTTTAATGCCGTCGATTGCAGTGCATTTTGTAGAGGCTTTTAAAACTAAAAATAACCCTAGTCTCAAAAAAGCTATAATAAAGTACTTAGTAATTTTTATTGGGATTTATCTAGTTATGCTCGTATCAATTCCAGTAATCAGTTTTCTAATTGACCCATCTCAAAAATATCCTCAGACAGTTCAATACGCTTTCTGGTTACTGCCTTTAATTGGGATATTTATAACTAATTCTTTTATTAACAATATTACAACCTTATTACATCAAGAAAAATGGGATTTCTGGATTACTGTAATTTTATTTACGGTTAATCTTATAGCCCAGGTGAGCTTGGTGCCGCGTTTCGGTATAGGTGGGACAGTAGTTTCTTTTTATATGGTTTTAATAGTTGATTTTGCACTTAAGAGCTGCTTACTTAAGTACAGTTTACAAAAAGTTACTTAATAAAGTTACTTAATAAAGTTTTTGAGAATTTTAGCTATATTGCTTAAGCCATCTTTGGCTATACTTTTTTTGCGACCTAAGAAAATCCCACTTACGACTGCTCCTATCGGTGCGGCTAACCACGACCACTCGACCAAATTACTTTGTATATTATCTAGTTTATCAAGTACAGATGCGGTGGTAACCTTAGTTGCCCGATTAATATTGGAGAGTATTATTATAGAATACAAACTTGCAATCAGACCCACAAAACAAAAAGAATTAAATAATACAAGGCTAGAAATAATAAGAGATTGATACCACCAAGGAAGGTTGGTTAAGGAGTTAATCATAATAAAAAATTGGTTTATAATTAGTAGTTTGAATTTCTGTGATTCTATTCTAAATAACTTATCATATATTGACAAGGGCTATTTGGAACAATGATAACCCAACCCCATTATACTATACAAGTATTCTATTTTGAATCCATAAAAAACCTATTGTTAAGTTCACCCTAGGAGATTGACCCGAGTTTATGAACCAGAGGTTAAGGGTTACGTTACTTTTGCCAAACTCAGACATATGCAATTAGTTATCAAGAAACTAAGTGGTTAGATTGGCGAGAGGTTCCACAATATTTAACATGAGTTTATTCTAACTCTTCAGTCCGCTCTTTATTTTTTTTGTTCTGATCTTCTTCAACCCCAAGGATTATATCTAGGATTTGACCCAGGCTTAGATTTGGCGCTCTGGTGGCTAGATCGATTAGCCACTTGGCAATATCTTGGATTAGAATTTGCTCTTGATTAGCTGATTCTTGGCTAATAACTTTGGTTAATAGCTCACTTGGCTGGTATTCTAGCATTGAACTAAGATAAGAATACTCTTTGTTATTGATAATATTTTCTTCTTGTGGGATTTTTTTGGTGGCGTTGGCAAGGCTTGCAAGATCGAATAAAGCTATAGAATTGACCCTAAAGAACGGGAAGCTGACAATATCTTGGACAAGCGGGTCTAGTAATTTATATTCACCAGTTCTATTATATTCAAGACAAAATCGTAGAATTTGGACAATCCATTTTATATGGGTATATTCCAAAATATTGTCTGACTTTTCGTATGTTATTGGTATATTATAGCTGTTCAGAAGGGTGGCTACGGATTCTAAAGAATTGTGTTTTTTGGCTATGACGCCTATTATTGGGGTTTCTTTGTTGGGAAGGCTTTCAATAGTAATTTGGTTGATTAGATCCTTGAGTAGGATTAATTGTTGATCGTAACTATCTACTTGGTATGCCTGAACCGCCATAACTAAAACTTTTTAGCGTTTTTGATTAGTTTTTTGTTTCCAGTTTTTCTTTTTTAGCTTTGGGTTGATTTTTGGTTGGGTTAAAATCGGTTGGAGATTTTCAACGGGATTTGCATTCTTAGCTGCCATCGTAGTTTTTGGATGATCGAGAACTGAAGTAGTTGGTAACTGACTTGCAACTAGTGCAACATCGACTGGTGAATCTATATTATTAAGAGGATTACCATCACTACTTGTTGGATCACTATTAGCGAGGTCTTCTAACATCTTATCAACATGTGAGGAGTAATAGTTAGAGATAATAGTCTGGCGAATAAGGTTAAATAACGAGAGAGTTACGAAGTACAGATTGAGACCTGCGCTAAAGGAGGAATTAATGAAAAAACTAATCACTGGCATGATATAGATAATCATAAACTCTTGATTACGCTGGAGAGCTGCTGGATCTATGCTTGGAGCTTCATCTTTTCCTGGCTCTTTGACCTCAGTTTTTTGATCCAGGAGATTGTTGATCAGCTTAAGATTTGGCGCCCAGTGGAATGTATATCGCCCATATAGATAGGATAGTACCAGGGATAAAATTGGTAGCCAGAGATAATCAGTAGAAGGCCTGTCAATCTTAATTAGTCCAAGGAGTCCATTTTGGGGGAATCTGGTACTACTTACACCGAAAACCCAAGTATACAGCCCTTCGATGGAGGCATTGTTATTTTTGATGCTGTTGGCAACATTGTTGACTACATAATAGACCCCAGAGGCAAAGAAAAGCTGAAAAAACAAGACCCAAAAAAATGACCCAGTTTTAATACCATGCTTAGCGTACAGAGCCCCAATAGCTTTTCGCATGCTTGTACTCTTGGACATTACGACATCGGTAGGGTCGTCTTTAGCTGGCTTGAATTCCTCTTGAATAAGCTTCATCTGAGGTCCGAGGATTCGCATTTTTATCCCACTGATAAAAGATCCCGAAATTACTTTCCAGAGTAAAAGATTGACTACGATGGCAACTAAGATGATGGCAAATCCAATATCACTAGTAAACTTAAAAAATAACTCTAAGAGATTTAGTTGGGGATAGTATACCAATGTATCAAATAGGTATTTAAAAATATTTAGCGGGTTGAACATATATATTGATTTGGATTAGATTTGGATTTGTTTTGGTTTTTTTTTGTATTTTTATAGACTGACTTTGTCTAGGATGCTGTAGATTCTTTTGACGGATTCGTCTTCTTTGTTGACATAGAATTCAATTTGGGCGATGCGGAAAGTCAACCCACTCTCGAATAAATATTCAGCTAGTGGTCGAGCTAATTTTCGCATCTTGGCAAGGGTAGTACCGAGTTTACTTCGTACGGTGTCGATACCGATTTTTACAGTCTGAGTTGAGCGAATATACTCCACTTTATGAACGGTCCAGACTAAGCCCTTCATTGTTTCATTCCCCAACAAAAACATACTTATAGTTAAGTTAAGTTGTCGAGTTTGCCTTTCTGAGATGTTGAGAGTTTTTATTCTTTTTGGTGCGGACATAGTGAAATATTTTTAGATTTTTTATTCTACTGGAATTATGTCGATTGAGTCCATACTCAACCCTTCGGCGGTGTCTGTTATAGTTCCGTTGGATAATTTATAATTCTTGCCTTCTTTCAATTCTTTATTACTACTTCCTAGAGTTAGTTTTACGCCAGCTTTACAGAAATAAACTTGAGTTAAGTTACAATTAAGTATATCAAAATTATTTTTATCTCCTCCTATATACTTTACTAAAGCCTCACCAGTCTTGAGATCTCCTAGGCTATTACTGGAAGAGTTTTTCTGACTAGATTGGTTAGATTGAGAAGTATTTTTTGAAATGCTGTTATTAGTATTGCTTAATTGGGTCTGACCTTCGGATTTGTTAAGGTAATAATCGGGGCTTCTGTAGGCTGAGTTTGAGCTGGGGGTTGTTACACTGGCAGTGCCGCTAGTTTTCCGCCCGAAGAATAATTGCTGCAAGAAAAGTAGTCCGAATATCACAATTCCCAGGGATATAACGACAATTGCAATATTGATGTAGTTAGATTTATTAGAATTATGCATATTAAGGAGTTTTTTTGGGAATCTGTAGATATAGAAATCAAATAGGATTATTATATTTTTGACAAGTTCCCACTCAACTCTAATTAAGGTTAGTTTTTACCTAACATAAACATTACATCGTGTTGGTTAGGGTGCTTGATAATCCAGTGAGGCTTTAGACCTGCCAGCTTTGCAGTATTTTGGATATTATCAAATGTTTCTTTGCGAGATAAACCGTATCGGATTTTATCATATTTCTTGAGTGGGATAGTTATTTTATACCTATCGAAGAACAGGTCAATATCACGATTCATCACGAAGAAGTATTCACGAAAGCCAGTTTTCTCGTTGTAGCTTTGAACCTCAGCGCATATATTAGAATTGAAACCTAGTAAACTTGGGAAATGTGTAACATATTTTCTAAAATCCTCATCATTATAATTATCGAAGTCATAATTATCTATTTCTTTATTGAGATATGCATTTGATATGATTAATTTATCTTGGGGTGATAAAGCATCTCGAATATGGTAAAGTGAAATTATAAAATCTTCATAGTTATAGAGTGTCCCACCAAGTAAAAAGGCTATATTTACAGTTTCAACTTCGCCCGCATGATTAAGAGGTAGGACCTTACCTTGTAGTGACTCTGTTTCAAAGTCAACCAAAAATTGAGAGTAATTAAGATCTGGTAAAAGTTTTTGCGTCATTGTCTTATTTAGGTCGAGAATGCTTTGACTAATATCCATAGCAACATAGCTATTTAATCTATTATCTCGATCAAGGTCTTTCAAAAACTTTACCAAAGGATCTCCCCCACCGCAACCGATATCGATAATATTAAAACGGACATTTTCTTTGTACTGACCTAGGATTAGTCTATATGATTGTTCTAAGAGGTAAGCATCTTTGAGATTATATCCATAGTTATGCCTATTCATTAGATTATCCCAGACCGTAGCCCCGTCGCCTAAGTATGTGAATTTGAGTGGGATATTTTTGTTCGATTTTAGATCTGCCATCAAGGACTGTACTTGCGTTTCAGAGAGGAGATTATAGACTTCATCAGGGATAGTAATCGTAAGCTGGGATTCATTCGGTCGGAATTTCTTACCTTTGGCAACAAGTATATGCATCAAATTATAATTATGATTATTTTTTAGGATATACTGAGTATTGTTTATCTCTATTAACTGTAAATTAATCTTTTTTTCTACAGCTTTACGAATCCAGTTACGCACTGCACCTTCCGAAACCCCGAATTCTAGAGTTATTTCTGTACGAGACTTAAAATAGGCAAGCATATATTATTATTAAAGATTTTCTAGATGGCTTTTAGTGGGCTTATTGGTAAGCTTAAAATGATATTTTTAAGATAAATTTTTTTTTGATTCTTGACAAGCGGTTATGAATTGTAAAACTAGAACATAATAAGCTCTATTGACAAGATACGATTTTTTTCGTATGTATTCTTTGTAGATATAACTTAAAGTTTATCAATTATTAATTATTTTTTTGATTTTTCTAATGGCTAGCAAAAAATACTCCATCAACATTGTCATTCATACCAAACGCCTAAACGAGCCACTTGTCTTGTTTAATGAAAATGACAAACATATACCAGTTGAGATCTGTCAACTTAATTCTGAAGCAGAGTTGCTAGGTTTTCCCACTTTTCAAATCCTCAAAGAGAGGTTTTTACTAGAAACTGAGTATATTAACCGTATCAAGCTTTTTAAGCTTACGAATAAAGAAAGTGAGCAGCGAACATTCTTGACTGTAGAAATCGATGATCCATCCAGAGTCAACCAGCACGTGTACAAGTGGGAAAACTCAAAGCATCTAGATAAGTACTTACTTGAAACTCACAATATCCCTTCTGCTTCTCTAGTAGAGTAAATAAAAAGCTCCTAAAGTTGACAAACAAATTTTTTTTCTTAAAGCTTGAAACAATATTTCAAACAAAGAATCTATATAGAATCTATTTAAGCCATTGCTTGAATTATTAATTATAAGTATTTCAATACAACAAACCACTATTACAGCAACCGCCATATGAACAAAATATATTTAATTGGTAATTTAACCAAAGACCCAGAAATAAGAACAACAACCACAGGAAAAAAAGTCACTACCATAGTAGTAGCCGTCAACGACGGAAAAAGTTCTGATGGACAAGATCTAGTCCAGTATTTCACAGTAAAAGCTTGGGACAAGCAAGCTGAAATCATAGAAATGTATGTAAAACGCGGTCATAAACTAGCTATTATTGGTAAGCTCCAAAATCGAAAATGGGATAAGCCAGATGGAACAATAGGTTATGCAACTGAGGTTACGATGTCAGAAATGGAGCTTCTAACCAGTCGAGCAGAAGCGGAAAGACTGAGTCATTCAACTCCAAGCACTCCTCAAATCCAAGCCGAGCCAGCCCCAAAGCCAGTGGCACGAGCCAAAGCTCAAAATGATGATTTACCAGCTATTGATATTAATGACCTTGATATTAAAGTCTCAATGCCGTTCTAAAGTTAGAAAAATTAGATTGACAAAATAAAATATCTAGCCTTTAAATGGTTATGATTAAACTAAAAAACAAACAATTAAAACCCAAACAAAAACATAAATTATGATCAAAAAAATTCAGACAGTACATAATCTTATTGAGATTGCAGAAAATAACTTAAAAACAGCTAAATCTCTCCTCAATCAACTCCTTGAAGAGTCAGGAGTAAGATCAGGAAGTCCAAGTATTCAACTCAATTCTCCTAGGCTGTCTCGAGAAGAAGATGTAGCTAGGGAAGTTGTCGAAGGTTATTTTGACGGGGAAAATATGATTGGAGACAATGGACGTATCTACATTGTACCTCAAAACTACGCTTCTAAGACGCAACTTGTAGTTGGTGATAGAATGAAATGGATATTAACTACCAATCGTGAAGTCTTCAAGTTAATACAACCAGTTGAGAGGCAAAAAGTTGAAGGTCAGTTTTTGATTGATAATGATATTTATTATGTTTCAATAAACAATATTGACCATCCCATCAAAATACTAAAAGCTAGCGCTACCTTTGCGATGAAAACTCAAAACCTAAAACAAGGCGATATTGTTTCGATTCTTATTCCACGCGATACAAAATCCCACTGGGGGGCTTTCATTAGTATTGTTCAAAGTTCTACTGAATACCAAGAAGCAACAAAGCGACGCGAAGATACAAAATATTCTGACCTGTCAATTTTTGCTAATGTTTTTACACCCGATGAAATTCTCTCAGAAAAATTATCACCAAGCTCACCAACTAGTCAATCAACCAATCACCGAGATAATCTAATTATTAGTGATTATGACTCCATAGACTATATCTCCGAACCAAAAGATCCTATCGATATAGTAGAATTAACCCCAATAAAAAAAGTCACACGTTCAACGACTCCGCGAGCAACAGCTGCAAGAGCCGCGCGAGCTGTAAGAGCTGTCAAACCTATTGTCAAGCGAGTTACCAGAGCTAAAACCACGCAAGTAAATCTGGATAGTAGCGATTACCTATAGCTATTTTTTTCGATATGTGGACTTATCTTAGTATTGATTGGGGAAGTAAAAAAACAGGCTTTGCTCTTGGTAATCCAGAACTGAGACTTGTAATCCCAAAGGACAAGGTTACCTTGACTGGACAAGCAATGAATTATATAGAAGACTTGGTTAAAAAGAATCCTATAAAAGTAATAATCATAGGATTACCCCTTACATTATCACTCACTAGGACAGCTACAACAGAATCCGTAGAACAGTTTTCAATAAAGCTTAGTAGCCTTTATCCAATGCTAACGATTATTCATTATAACGAAAGAGGCTCTAGCAAAGTTACAGCTCAAAAACTCCGAGATAAAGGATTAGATAACCGCAAGGTACGAAACTACGATAGCCTTGCTGCTAGTGAAATTCTACAAAATTACTTCCGTGAAATTCTCTAAAATTAAATATGACCACTAACGAACTTAATCAACAACTTTTTATATATAAGCTTGGGCATTGCCAAGAGCTAGCAATTGCAGAATATCTTAGCCTAACAGGACTCAGTCCCAAGAGTGTGAGAGTTGTTGATGATTATCTATTTGGCTATGCTAAGATTGATGTTAATTTGGCAGGCTCGTTAATTTTTGGGGGTGAGGTTTTATGTGAGTATGATTTTGAAAATGGGAAAAATCTTATTAACACCCAGGAGCAACTAGGTATCATACTAGCCAATTTAACCATCCCAAAGAAGATGGGACTGAGTTTAGACTGTCCAATTACCCTAACTCAAGTTCTAAAAATTACCAAACCACTAAAAATCAAGAATACTCTTTTGATTAATCGCGTAACCCCTAATATCGGGCATTGGAAGCAAAACAAGTTCTGGGTCTGTCAGATAAAACTTGGTAACATTAATTATATTTACAAAATTGATAGCTATTTTGACCAAGAATTCTGGGCTAAATTAGATATGGCACTGCCTTGTGGGGATATGAAGCGTGGCATCATTAATCTTAAGCTGGCAAGATCTCTCAATAATCTCACTCGATCCAAGAATATCTGGGATCCCTTCTGTGGGTCTGGGCGTAATATGGTTTCAGCCTTTGATATTAAGGATCATTTTTGGATGGATGATATTGCTCCAATCTGTATTGATCAAGAAGTGCCAACCAATCTAAAATTCCTCTCTGAATATCTACCTAAGTTTAATAAGGAGATAAAAGGTGATGCTGTTAAAGGGTCTCGAACAATGAGTGCCAGTGATTCAAAGTTCGAGTCAGGTACTCTGGCTGGGCTGGAGGATAAGCAAGTTTCTATAGTTACAGAAGGTTGGCTAGGGACTAATATCACTGAGCAGTTAATCCCAGCCACTATTCTTAAGGATTATCTCTGGCTATCTAAGGTCTGGAAATCAATAGTAGACAAAGCTAGTAACCAAGAATTTATACAAGAGATTGTCTTTTGCCTTCCGTATCACCTTAATTTTTCTAATATTTCAGATGATCATATGACACAGGTCAACATCTGGATAAAAGACTCCAAGTTTCGCGTCCTGAAATTGTCACCAAAAACTGATTATATAATCTACAAACGAGCCAAAACCAAAGTCGCCCACGCAATTTTTAAATTAGTTAGAGATTAGAAGCCCTTTTGACACTCCAAATTAAGTCTAATAGATCGCCTTTGACTAAGATATTATCAGTGTCTGGAGTTGACCAGTTACTACGGATATCCTTGACCATCTTATAAGGGTGTAGAACATAAGATCTTATTTGATTCCCCCAGTCGGCTGACTGCCAGCTCCCTCTTAGGGAGTCTTTGTTTTGGCTATTTTGGGCTTCGGCTATTAAGTCAAGTTTGGTCTGGAGATACTTGAGTGCCATTTGTTTGTTTTGAGCTTGGCTTCGCTCGTTTTGGCAAGTTACCACAGTTTTGGTTAGGATGTGTGTAACTCGCACGGCAGAATAGGTTGTATTGACAGATTGCCCACCGTGCCCGCCCGCCATAAAGAAGTCCCACTTGAGATCTTCTGGCTTAATCTCAATCATAGTAACATCGACCTCGGCTGGCATTACTTCCACTAAGCAAAAAGAGGTTTCTCGAGTGTGTGCTGAATTGAAGGGGGATAATCTAACGAGTCGATGGACGCCAAATTCATCTCTTAGGATACCATAAGCATTTTCACCTTCTAGTTTGATTGTAGCAGTTTTTATACCGCCTTCTAACCCGCTAGCTAGGTCTATGATAGTACAATCCCAACCTTGTTTTTTAGCGAAAGCTTGGTACATTGACATAATCATCCCTGCCCAATCTTCTGCGTCTAGCCCCCCTGCTCCAGCATGAATAGTCAAGAGAGCGTCCTTAGAATCATATTTTTGATTAAGGAAGAGGCTTTTTTCGATTTCTTCGAGCTGCTTACAAGCTTGTTTATAGGTTACTTCTACCAAAGCTTCTTCATTTAGCTTGCCAGCGATATCTAATTCTTCGATTAGATTTTTGACTTGATTATAATTTTGGAGAATTTTTTTATTTTTTTCAATATTTTTTTGAATTTTTATAGCATTAGCTTGATCATCCCAAAAGCCTGCGGACAAGGTCATTAATTCTAAACTAGCTACCTCTTCATTAATACCGTTGTAGTTAAGAGAGTCCAGATAGCTATGGAATCTTCCAATTATCTTGTCGATGTCACTTTGGTTAATTATCATATTTTTAATTTTGATTAGGTTGCTTTGTATAAAGTCGATTAATTAATATTGCCCCAAGAGTATTGACAAATATCATAATGGCGGGTCCGATAACAAATCCCATAATCCCAAAGATGCTAATACCAGCGATAACTGAGGTTATAATAAAAAGTGGATTTCCATTTGTACCACTGAGCACTATTCCTGGTAAGAAGATGTAGTTTTGCCAGAGAATATATAGTTCGCTAATCACGAACGCTATAATTCCAAGTATTGGATTTAGATAGAGAAGATAGATAATTGGATATGCATAAGCAAGCTCAGAAGGGCTGATAGGTAGAAAGCCAATTACAAAGGCTAATATAGCTACAATGACCACATTGGGTATTCCAAAGACTAGGCAAATAATACTTACACCAATCATATTCAAAAAGCCAGAGAGCAAGTTAGCATAGATTACATTGCGAATACCTTGGACTAGGTTTTGTTTTATACTACTAGATTCGTGATTAAAGAGCGGGAATAGGTTGATTAAAGTATCAATCCACCGAGATCCAAAAAGTAGCCCATTAAACCATGCAAGGAGAAAAATAACAATATACACTATCTGAGTAACTAGATTACTCAAGACTTGTTGACTGGTGTTAAGAACTTTTTGGAGGTTTTCCACTGAGAGAGAACTTGCAAGGGCTAAGTTAAATTGGTCTTGAAGCTTAACTAGAGTCAACTCCTCATAAAAGCCAAATTGCCTGGCTATATTAATTATAAATTGGCTGTCATTTAGTTTTTTGCCGCCTTCGTAGATAGCTGAGACCAAAACTGGAATTTCACGGGTTAGTTGAGTCGATGTTATCCCGACAACTAGGAGCAAAGCCGAGCTTAGTCCGAATACCAAAATAAAAGCAGCGAAACTGTCAAAGTTAATAGTTTTTTTAATACCTATTTTGGTTAAGTTGATTTTGCTGAGAGATTTTTTTATCCATTGGTAGACTGGGAAGCTAAGAGTAGCAAAAATAAAGCCAGAAATCAAAGGGGTTCGATATTCAAAATTAAAAACTAACAAAACTAAAATAATCAGCAAAATACTCCCAATAGAAAACAAGTCATAGTTAGGACGATTTTGATCGAGAGGATCGTTATCTAATATACTATTTTTTGACTTGAATTTATTGAAGAGTTTATTGAGGGGCATTATTCTACTGGTTTAGAAATAAGAGATTCACGGGTTTTTTTGAAGTAGCTTAGTTCTAACTTATAGAAGTTAAACATATACTTAATACTAATACCAAGTATAGCAGTTAACCAGATACCCATAGGGATAATCCAGATACGCATCCCCAAGAAGGCGACTTCAATTTGGCGAAGAACGAACCAACTGATTCCGACTATTCCAATCCAGATAAGGTTATCAGACAGAAACGGTATTCGAAATTGTAGAGGGTGATTTTTGTGTAGGAATAGTTGAAGTACCTTGAGGATAATCCCACTAATGATAATTAGCGAAAAGGCAATAAGGAAACTCCAGTAAAAAATACTGTCTTTTTGAACTGCTGGAGTTACAAATAAAGATCCAGTCGTATTAATAAATCCTTGAAACCAGTATTTGTAGTCAATTAACTTGAGCCAATCTATATTTGTATTTGTGCTTAGAAGTGTCATATTTGTTTTTTGTTTTTTTGTTGTTAATATTAAAAATTAAAAAGATTAAAATTATTTTAGACTTGCTAAATATTCTTTTATGGTCAATAAGATTTTTTCGTCTACTCCGTTTAGACTATCTAGATCATCTTCTTTTTCAAGAAGTCCAGCTACTGTTGTGATTCCATTTTTTTCAAGGATGGCAAGGATTTTTTTCTTGTTAGGGGTGTCCATATCAGCAAACTCTTCTAAAACTACCACTTCATCAGTTTTTATTTCTTTTATGGCGTCTCCGCCTTCTAGAAAGCTAGTTAGACTAGATTGGATTTTTTTGAACATATCAATCAATAGCTCAAAAGTGTAATTAACAGCCTCTTCTGGAGAGATACTCCCATCAGTATCAAAATCTAAAACAAGCTTATTATAATTAGTAGTATCACCAACGCGGATATCCTCTACTTCCATAGCAACATTGGTCACTGGGTTGTAAAGTGCATCCACTAGAATGTTTTGCGGGTTAACATTATCGCTGAGGTTAATTTTTTCGATGGATTGGTAGCCCATACCTTTACTTAAGTCGATTTCAATTCGGATTTCGCCATCTTTGTCGAGTGAACAGATTAATAGATCTGGGTTAATAATTTCGGCTGTTTTTTTGCTAAGATCAAAATCAGAGGCGTAGACATTTCCAGCTCCTTTTTTGTGAAGAACTAAAGTAACCTTGTCTTCGATGTTAAGAATCTTGGCTCGGAGAAGTTTTAGGTTAAGAGTAATATCTAGGACATCTTCTACTACGCCAGGCATTGATTGATATTCGTGAGTGATGTCATCATTGATTTTGATACGAGTCACTGCAAACCCAGGGACAGATGAAAGCATAATTCTTCGGATGCTGTTTCCAAGAGTATAGCCGAAGCCTGGAATCAACGGTTCAACAATAAGAGTGTGCTTGAACTGACTGTGAGTTTGAATTTTTGCTTTTATAGATGGGTGATTAAGTGTTAGGGTTGTAGATGACATATCAAAAATCTCGTTTTTGGGTACTTTGTTATTATATGATTATGAACTGTTTCAAGAAATTCATAATTGGTATTCTTCCTTATTTATTGATTACAAAAATTGATTTGTCAAATTAATACTTAAGGTAAGATTCTGATATGTTTGACAATATACTTATATTAATCCAAAATGAGAAAGAATTTATATTATTGATTAATTCAAAAACCTCAATTTAATTTTTTTTATTGACTAGGGTTAATTCTAGTTTTTCGTGTTTTATATTAACCGTTAGTCAACCGTTTAAGAACAGTTAGAGATCCTACCGTTGTTTTCACCGAGTTTGTATTTCATTATAATTTCATAAAATTTCATCAAAAATTCAAACCCTATACACATATGTCCAATATTTTATATATAATATTTGGGGTAATTGTAGTGTTATTTATAGGCTGCTTTGGTTTTCTTATTAGTTTACTTATTAAATATTATTATAAGAGTCAGAATCCAGATCCAAAAAAATTTAGCAACTTAATAGAACAATTAGCCCAAAGAGAATCCTCCCAAAAAATCAAAGAACTCCGTGAAGAAATTACTCACAATCTTGAAAAAAGTTATCAGGACAAAAAAACTGCACTACAAGAAGAGTTAACCGTAAAGAATAATCTTGTTATTGAGACTGAGCGTCTCAAACTTAATAACCAAGCGCAGGCGGAGCAAGACAAATACCAGCAAAGACTAATCGACCTTCAAGAGAAAATAGCCCAAAAAGAAGCTCAGATTGATTCTAAATTAGCCGAACTCTCAACTCAAAATAATTCAATTAAAATTCAAGAATCTGCTCTGCAGACCCAAAAAGAAGCCCTAGAAAAACTTCTTACAGATAACCGAAATCAGCAATTACAAAATCAACTTACTATAGAAAAAAAGCTAGAAGAGGTTGCGGGGATACCGCTACAAGAAGCTCGTACTCGTATAATTACCCAAGCTCAAGAAGAGATGGGTGAGGAATTATTGGATTGGCAAACTAAGTTTTTGACTAATTATGAGTCTCAAGCAATGATAAAAGCCAGAGAGATAACTATTTTGGCGATACAACGCTGTTCAAGTGAGGTAGCTAATGAATTCACAATAACTGTGGTGAAGCTTCCATCTGACGAGGATAAGGGTAAATTAATAGGAAAAGGAGGTCGCAATATTCAATGGCTAGAAAAAACTCTTGGTGTAGAATTAGTTATTGACGATACCCAAGGAGCGGTGACAGTTTCTGGTTTTAGTTCTATTAGAAGACATATCGCCAAAAAAACTATTGAGAAATTATTAGACGATGGTCGAGTTCACCCTGCCTCAATCGAAGAGATGCACGAAAAAGCCAAAAATGAAATGGCCCAAGAGATTTATGAAGCTGGACTTTGGGCTACTAATCAACTGAAAATTTACGACTTTGCCGACGGTCTTATTCATCTTCTAGGTCGTCTAAAATTCCGTACAAGTTATGGGCAGAATATGCTCAAACACAGTGTCGAGATGGCAAAATTAGCTGGACTTTTGACCGATGGGATTAATAGTGAGTTTGGTATGGCTGGTCGCTTAGATCCTATGATTGCTATTAAAGGAGCTCTTCTACATGATATCGGTAAGGCAGCCGATGAGGAAATGAATCCTAAAGGTAACCATATCGAGATTGGTGAAAAAATTTGTGATATGTATGATCTAGATTGGCGTATCAAAAAATGTATCACTTCTCACCATACAACTGGTGGTGATTGGCAAAGTTATTACGACAACAGTCAAGATCAAGTGTGCTTAGAAGCGGCAATTGTTGATGCCTGCGACTCACTTTCTGGTGGGAGACCTGGAGCTCGTAAAGAAACAGTAGAGGCTTATATACAGAGATTAGAATCCCTCGAGAACCTTGCCAAAAAAGTTCCTGGCGTTAACAAAGCTTGGGTTATGAGAGCTGCAACAGAGATCTGGGTATTTTTCGATGCCGAAAATATGTCACCAACCCAAGTATTTAGAGCTACTCGTAAACTAGCTCGCGACATTCATAACTCAGTGAAAACCCCAAAAGAAATAAAAGTAATTGGCTTCCGAGAAGACAGAGTAGTGGAATATAGTCGTTAGAAGAGCTGTTTATCTTTGTTTTGACAATTTATCTAATCTTTATAAAGGTTTTTATAGGTCTTAATTATAGACTTATGTAGGGGCTTTTGGCGCATCTGGTAGCGCGCTTCCATGGCATGGAAGAGGTGAGGGGTTCGAGTCCCCTAAAGTCCACCAAATTTAATTTTTCAAAAATTTATTCGTATATTTTAGTGGTTCTATAGCTATCTTACTTGTAACTTTGTCATTTTCAAGAAATACATAGAGGCAATGAGAGACACTTAGATCATAATTATTTACACTACCGACTATAAGCCCTTTTGTGATCGATTTATCGAACCCTTTATCGGAATCTTTATTTCTGCGAACATTTTTTAAATGGGGTTTGGCGTCTTGAGTTCTAAGTAAATCAGAAAATTGATTAATTACCTCGTCATCAAATAGAATTACATCTTGACGATGTCTTAATCTCTCTAAGTTAGTACAAGTAAAAATTAAACCTGGGGAATATAATTTTAATATTCTTTTTTGTAGGGTTATAGAAGTGTCCATTCGTTCAAGCGCGTTGATATAAAGGTATCTTCTTAGCTCTAATCTTTGTGAATGATCTTGTCTGGGATTGTGTAAAAGCTCTGCCATATATTTGTATAGGCATTGCTTAAAACTTATAGAACCGTTTAAGTTTCTACATGTCAGAGAATACAACAATAAAATGTCCTAAATGTGGTAGTATAAATTATATGAAAA
>JAYWGL010000048.1:0-22593 GCA_043778275.1 Minisyncoccota bacterium | reverse complement strand
CTTATTTTACTAAATTTAGTCTTGGTGATAAAGTACTTCATAATGCCTTATCTAAACCAAGGCTTTAATATTGGGCAAGATTAACTAGACAGGTTCTATCAATATTTGCCATAAATAAAAAACTGATTTAGCTGTTAATTATCTCAAGTAATCTTGCCTGCATTATGAATTTATTTCGAAACTTAAATACTTTAAAAATTTTATGTGTTGTATTATCTATTTTAGTATTAATATTAGGTGGAACACTTACTTTATCTATCATCAATAACCCTATAAAGGAGTCGTTTCTAAAAAATATAATTGAATCTAAGTATTATAAATCAATACCGTCTAACGAGCAGTACGAAATAGGTAAGCTTAAAGGGGTTGTGGGAGCTCTAGATGATCCTTATTCTACCTATTTATCAAAAAAAGAATATCTACAGTTTAATAACGATCTTAATAGGCAATATGAAGGTGTTGGGATCGAATTTGACTTTGATACTATTGGTAAAATTACTGTCAAAAAAACCTTACCAAACTCTCCGGCTAATAAAGCTGATATAATCTTAGGAGACGAACTTATCTCTATTGACGGAAAATCTGTCAAAGACCTAGAAGCCAAATCAATTATAGACAAAATCCGTGGTCAAAAAAATTCACAGGTTAAGCTCGAGTTCAAAAGAGACGAGCAAATCACCCAAAAAGAATTGACTAGGCTAAAAATTGAAGTTGAATTGATTGAATTAACCAAAAAAAATAATACAGCCATAATAAAAATAGTTTCGTTTGGCGAAGGTCTAGACAAAAAAATGGCAAATATAGCCAAGGATATCCTGAATGATGGTAATCTCAATCGTATAATTATTGATGTTCGCTCAGATGGTGGCGGATTACTCCAAGAATCAGTGCAAGTTATTAGTTATTTTTTGGACAAAGAGAAAGTGATTGTATCCGAAAAAACTAAAAATAATCAGACCTCTATTAATTCTATAGACAAAGGTGCTTTGAGTCTAGTCAAGTACCCATTAACTATCTTAACTGACAGAGGTACGGCTAGTGCAAGTGAGATTCTGGTTGGGGCACTTCAGGATCATCGAGAAACGCCAACAATCGGACAAAAAACTTATGGAAAGGGGGTTGTACAAGAAATTATTGAATTGCCAAATGGAGACAGCCTGAAGATCACAACCGCTGAATGGTTAACCCCAGAAGGTCGCCGTATTGATAAGGAGGGGATAAAACCTACCAGAGAGGTTGACCCCAAGATTGACTCACTTCAGATTGCTCTGGAGACTCAGTTTTAGTTAATTTTAGATTTTCTATATTGTTGATTTCGGTTATTAGAGAATTAAAATTATATCTTTTTAGAGTTTCTATACCAGAATGTAAATTATAAGAAAGTATATCTTGGCTTGGAGAAATTTTTAAGTCTTCAACAAAGCTTAACTTGCAAAGTAGAAGATTAAGTTGAAGTAGTTCGTGATGATTTTGGATTTTTTGGATAAGCTCAGGTTTGATTTTGTTAATAAGTTCATATTTTTCTAAATCTACTTCTAAGATCGCTTGGAGATTGCCAAAAGTCTGAAGCAGATTAGTGGCGGTCTTTGGACCGATGCCAGGGATACCTTTTATGTTGTCACTGTTATCACCGACTAATGCCTTGAAGTCTAGCCACTGGATTGGGTGCAAATCATATTTAATCTCAAATTCTACCCCATCAAATAACTTACCATTATTTTGATAGAATTTTACTTTGGGGAGGGTTAACATCTGATATAGGTCACGATCGGCACTAAAAACAATAATTTGATCAATAGATTCATCTATAGAAAGTCTATAGCCCAGAGTGTTAATCATATCATCGGCCTCAAACCCTTCTTGACTATAATAACTCGTCGCAATTTGCTTACTCCACTCATTGATAATTGGAAATTGTTCGATCATAGAGGGGTCGGGCTCGCCTCTACCCGCCTTATATTCTGCAAAAACCTTATGTCGCCAAGTTGGCTTAGGCAAGTCAAATGCGATATAGATATCTGTCGGTTTATAAATTCGAATGAGGTTAAGAACAGTCTTAATGTAGCCAAAGAGGGCACCGATTGGCTGTTCTTTATACACAAGTTTAGAATAAGCAAAATGGGAGCGAAAGACCAAATACGAAGAGTCTATAATAATTACATTTTTCATAAGAGTTTTTTTTGGAGTGTTTATTAAATTAAATTTAGATTTCTAGCCATTGATTAGTTTTTTGTTCTAATTCTGTTTCGAGGGCTTTCAATTGGCGGTTTATAGTTTTGGCTTTATCTAGGTCGAGATAAACTTTTGGGTCATTGAATTTATGTTGAATTTCTTCAATAGCTTTTTCAAGTTTGAGAACCTCTTTTTGCAGTTGTAAAGATTTGGCTTTTAACTGCCTTTCTTCTTTTGGAGTTAATGGCTTGGTCGTGCCTATTGTAATAGGAATCTGAGTTAAGCTCTTAATCTGGTCTTCTTTCCAGATTAGATAATCATCATAATTACCGGTGATCATTTTTATATTACCTTGCCCGTCAAAGACTAAAATATAGTTACAGATAGCATTAATAAAAGATCTATCATGAGAAACAATCAAAACAGGCCCGTCATAAGCTTCCAAAGTCTGCTCAAGCGATCGTATGGTATCAAGATCAAGATCATTAGTCGGCTCATCAAAGATTAACAAATTAGCTTCGGCACAAAGTTTTTTTGCCATTAAAAGACGAGTTTGTTGCCCACCGGAAAGATATCGAATTGGCGTATTAATCTGATTTTTGTCGAATAGCCATCTATCGAGATATTTGCGAGTGCTAATTGGAACGAGTCCAAAATCAATCCGCTCTAACCCGTTCCCCATATATTCAAAAGGGGTAGTATCTAAATTAAGGTCGCTGCGATATTGATCAAGGTAGAGTATTTTGGTATTGATACCTCTTTTGACAGTTCCACTGGTTGGCTGTAATTGACCTTGAAGTAACTTAAGTAATGTTGTTTTACCAGCTCCATTAGGCCCAATTAAGGCAATTTTGTGATAAGGTTGAAAATCCCAGCTCCAGCTTTTGATTAATTCGCGATCATTAATTTTGTAACCTAGATTAACCACATCGATAATACGCGAGCCTAATTGCGAGGCCTCTGGTATCAACATAGTGATTTCAGATTTTAGAAGGGCTTTTTGCTTATCTCCCAGTTCCCAATATCGCTGTAACCTTCCTTTATCTTTTACCCCGCGAGCCTGAACGCCAGCTGTAACCCATTTGTATTCTCGTTTGAGATATTGTTTAGTTTTCCAACTTATAGTAGCTTCGTTTTCAAGTCTGGCAATTTTGGAGCTGAGATATTTTTCGTAATTGCCTATATGGTTATAGATTTTTCCGCGGTCTAATTCCCAGATTGCCTCACATACATCATTCATAAATTGACGATCATGACTTACAACCACCACGGCACCTTGATAGTTAATCAGATCTTCTTGGAGAGTTTGAATTGTCTCTATATCAAGATGGTTAGTTGGCTCATCCAATAAAAGAACTTGGGTAGGATTAATCAAAGCCGAGATAATTTGGAGGCGCTTTTTTTGCCCACCACTTAGTTCGCTAATTAACTGCAATTTATCAAATACTTGGTAGCGATTAAGCCAGAAGTCAATGATTTTATCAAGGTCGAAGCCTTTTAGCTCCGTCAAGATATCAAATAATTCTTGATTTGGAGCAGTCTTATAAATTGCTAATAATTCAACAATTTGCCCACAGCTTTTGTATAAATAATCTTGAATTGTAGATTCTTGGCTAAATTCAAAACCTTGAGTCAAGTAAGCAACTTTTACACCAGCGGTCACAATCATTGAACCTTCGTCAACCCTTTCAATACCTGCCAGTAGTCTAATTACGCTAGTTTTCCCAGTTCCATTAACTCCAACTAGTCCAATTCTAGCACCCTGAGTTATTTCAAAACTAGTAGTATCTAAAATAGCTTTTTTGCCATAATGGAGACTAATTTCATGGCTACTAATATAGGTTTTTATGGATGTATTAAGAGAGTTACTAATCACAAGGTTTTTTTAGAAATTGAGTTTAAAAATTGAAATTTTTCCCTAGTTTTACTAGGCTTGTCTGTTTAATATTGGATTATAAAAGATAGAATTGTCAATTTGACAAAAAAGCACAAGAAGCACTTGATTAGATATAATATATATGACTAATAACATTCAAGATCAAAATATACCAACAATGAGTAATTTACTCAATGCCATAAGCAATAATGCAAGCGAAACTGCTGAAATAAAAGTTGGTGACAAAATAGAAGGAAAAGTAATTTTTGTAGTAAAAAATCAGGTTCTTATCCAAATCGAAAATATTGGAATTGGAGTCATCCGAGGAAAAGAATTATACACTGATGACTACATTAGCAAGCTCCAAGTAGGTGAAATTGTAGAAGCGATGGTTCTAGCTCTAGACAGCGAATTAGGAGCTCTTGAATTAAGTTTCAAATCTATTGGACACGATAAGGTTATTGCTGAGATTAAAGAAGCTATTGATAATAAGACAACTGTAGATGCTAAAATCCGAGAGGTCAACCGAGGCGGATTTATGGTTAAGGTTCGTGGTATCGAAGGGTTTCTTCCAGCTTCTCTCCTTGCCCCAACTCATGCTATTAAGCAGATTGGAAGTGAGGACAAGAGCCTTCTAAATCAAATGAAAAAATACATTGGGCAGATCTTTAAAGTAAAAATTATTAGTCTAAACCCAGATAGTGAGTCTATTATTGTCAGTGAACGAGCTGTCAATGATGAGCTTATCACAGAAAAACTAAGTAAATACCGAATTGGTGATACTATTGAAGGTGTTGTTGCTGGTGCTGTTGATTTCGGTCTCTTTGTTCGGTTCGACGAAAACTTGGATGGCTTAGTACATATTAGCGAAATCGCCTGGAAAAAGGTTGACGATCCTCGTAACGAATACAAAAAAGGTGATAAAGTTACAGTGAAAATTATTGACATTGATAAAGAAAATCGTATTAACTTGTCTATCAAACAGACGATGACCAATCCTTGGACTCAGTTCGTTAAAGCTTCAAAAGTCGGAGATGTCTTCAAAGGTAAGGTTAATAAAATCGTCAGTTACGGTATGATTGTTGTAAATGAAGATACTGATATTCAAGGTCTTTGCCATATATCTCAAATCAGTGACCCAATTTTGGATAATCCAGCTAAAATTCATGATTTAGTGAAACTAGGTGATATTAAGGAATTTAAAATTCTTTCCCTTGATGATTCAGAAAAGCTATATTTAACTCTTTTAGAAGACTTTGATAAAGCTCTACAAATCCAAACAGAAATTGTTGCCAAGCAAGAAGCCGATAAGGCAGCTCATCTTCAAGCCCGAGAAGAACGTGCTAAAGAAGCTATGGAACGACAAAATAATCAAGCCACTGAAGAAACTGAAAACGAATAATAGCCCTCTATGTCAGCTCCGATAAAAAAAATCCGACACCTCTCGTTTAACCGTGAAAATACTAATGGATCTAGTATTCTCTCAGATGATGTGTCTGATTTGAGTGAGCTTAAGCGTGGTCTGGCTAATAGTGAAGAAATTGAGTTTGGTTACTCAAAAAAAATTGAGTTGGAAAAATATGAAACACTCCCTTTACCTGATAGTCAAAAAAACTTCCCAATTGAAGAATCGAGTCAAATTCTTGAAAAAAATATTTCGAAACTCCAGAATCAAAATGTCATCAAAGCTTCAAAATCTGAAGTAACACCTCTAAGGCCAAAGCAATCTAATAACTCATTAAGATTACTCCAAAAATCTATTGGACTCCTGGTTCTCAGTGTTATATCTTTTGGGTTATTGATGGCTGTAGGCGTAGGAATTTTTAGTATCAGTACTAACATTTTGTTAAACCTTAGTCTTATGTTTATCGCTTTGGTTGTTTTTGTGGCTGTTACAAATATTTTTTATATTATTTTAATTGATAGGATATTTTTATTTACTTTTTTATTTATTCAAGCTGGAATTTTCCTTCTAATGAACTTATTTATAGGTCAATTACTAGCCTTATCTACATTATTACTTGTGTGGATAATATTCCTGCTTCTTTATCTTGCGTATCTGGAATTAGAAAAGAATCAACTTTCGAGCCGTCTCTTCAATATTTCTCATATCTGCACTGAGGTAACCCGTATTCTGACAACTGTCGCTATTTTGGTTCTTTGCGTTAGCCTATTCAATCAGATAGTGGCAATAGGTACTACCAATGGTAAGTTTGACGGTGGGGTTAAGTTTATTGATAAGACATTTCTTTCCGAAAAAAACACTTTTGATAAGCTGATAATTGGTTATAGTCCAACTGGTAAGTCTACGGG
This sequence comes from Minisyncoccota bacterium, assembly GCA_043778275.1. Lineage (GTDB taxonomy): Bacteria > Patescibacteriota > JACMRA01 > JACMRA01 > JACMRA01 > JACMRA01. The sequence continues at coordinate 16,232 of JAYWGL010000048.1, read as the reverse complement.
TCTTGCTAATCTATTTCTTAACAAAGGACTAGTTCTGAATGCAGGTCAACTAGTCGGCACAAAATCTATTGAACAAGCCACTCTTCGTGATTATCTTGAGCTAAACTATCGACCAACAGAAGTCTTATTAAGCTTAGGAGAAAAAGACGATCTTGATCTAAAATGTAAAACCGATAAACTCGAGGAGGTGGGCTGTGAAAAACTAATCCAAGATACAAAAGCGACTAAACTCACCGGCTGGCAAAATGAAGCCTACCCAACACTTAAAAGTCTTAATCTTGATACTCCCATAGATGCAGATCTTTATCGTCAGTTAGTTAGACAGTATTTTATTACATATATTGCTGACTTTTCTAATAGTGAAAAGCTTGCAAAAACTGTTCCAGATAGCATCGGGGGTCGTTTAGCTGATAACTCTAAATACATCGTTCCTCTAATTTTTGCTATTATTTTATTCTTAATTTTAATGCTTCTTAAACCAATTATTAATAGCATTTGTGTTATGGTAACTTGGCTACTCTGGACTATACTCAAGGCTCTAAAATTCGTCAAAATTGATATTGAAACTGTTGAATCAGAGGTAATTAGTATCTAAAAAAGGATCTATTCAGATGCCAAAAATTAATATCAATAAAAACCAAAAAGCTATTCTAGAACAGATCGCAGGGGTTAAAATTCTACTTAATAACACCGAAGCAGCCTTCGGACAAAATATTTATAGTATAGATGGGTTACTAAAATTAGGTAAGGAAAACGCCGAAACTTATCTTAGTCGTCAACGCCTAGGTCAAAAACTAAACCCCCTTGAAGAAAACAATCTTTTTGCCGCGGTGGTTCAACTTGCCAAAAATCTAGGGCTAAAAAAAACCCCTCGTCGGATAGAGTGCTACGATATTAGCCATCTCAGTGGTAAGTATGTCTATGGTTCAATGATTACATTCATAGATGGTCGCGCTGAAAAAAAATTATATAAACTCTTCAAATGTCCTGATCAAAACAATGATTATGATAATCATAAACAAGTATTATCCAGGAGATTCCAAAAAGTAATAGACAAACCTGATGATTTTCAATGGCAATTACCAGATCTAATTATAGTAGATGGTGGAAAAGGTCAGCTTAGCAGCGATTACCAAATTCTCAAGAATTACAATCTAGAAAATACTGTTGAGATGGTCTCTCTTGCCAAAAAAGAGGAAGAGATATTTTTTATAGATCATACCCAAAAAATCCTGGAACTTCAAAAAAGTAATCCGAGTCTAGCCTTAGATCTTGGTAAAAACGGAGGTCTCTTAGTAAAAGGTGATGTAAAGTTCTTAGTTCAAAGAGTTCGCGACGAGGCGCATAGATTTGCAATAACTGCTAACCGCCAAGCTCGGTTCAAGCAAGCAAGCAAATCAGTTTTAGATGATATTAATGGAGTGGGAGAAAAGAGTAAAACTAAGATTCTACAACAGTTCGGCTCTACCAAAAAGTTTTTTGAAACTCTTGAAATTAATCCAGAGCTAGTCTATGAATCTATCGGTCAAAAAACCACCCAAAAGATTATCGATCAATTTAATCTTGGGAATCCTCGGTAGCTTGGCTATTTAATAATTCTCGTAGTTCTTTATCAGCTTCGAAACCCTTGCTAGCACTAACCAATCCGATAATAACCGCAGTTCCAAGACCTGTACATGCCGCTACTTTCGCTGCCTCACCTTTAAAAATGACAGGGACTAAAAGTGATATCGCTGTAATTGTGAATGCCCCGAACATCGAAACCCCTTGTTCGTTGAATTTTTGTCGTATTGCTATTTCTCGTGATTCGTCTTTAGGCATCTTTTTTTCATTAAAAATTTCTTAATTAAAAACTTATATAATAAGTAGATTCTGTCAAGACTTGAGATAAGGAATCAAAATTTGGTTGATAGTTTCTTGATCTTCTTGCTTATAACTCATTTTGTTCGAGATAATATAATTAATGATTGTTTTAATCAAGTTACCTTGAGATCCCCCTGACAAAAAATTAACCCAAATCCCCTGTGATTTAAGCTCAGATTTAATTAATTCTAATTCTTGTGATTTAGCTGAGATATAGGCAGTCAAGTCTGATGATTCTTTTATGTCGCTGTAGAGAATTCTTAGAAGCTCAAAAATAGTATCCAAAATCGCTTGGAACTTAATGTCTAGAGATCGGTCTAATTCTAGTGAGAGTAGCTTATCAAAAGCAGTTTTGATCATTGCCTGGATTGGGGTGATAGAGTGTTGTACTTTTGTACCGAGGCTAGAAGGTTCTAGGCTATCTAATTCACCGAAAGCTCTAGATTTTGGGATTTTGACTAATTCTTCTTCTAAGTTATTCTGGCTGATGGAAGAAATCTGACTTAAGTATTTGATTAATTGTTCTTGGTAAACCTGATTACTGAGCCCTGATAAAACTTTTAGGATTGCGTCAATGGCATTTTTTTGGGTAATTATGTCTGGAGATTTTAGTTCCAGGGTGTAAGAATCAATAAGATATTGTCCGTATTCTTGAGTTTTTAGCTCTGTATAATTAGAGATATTTTGGGTAGCTTGGAGATATTCATCTAGGTCTTTATATTGATTATTAATTACTACTTGATAGGTATTTAGACCGACGCCCTGACACAATAGATAGAGCTTAGTACTACTAATTCGCCCAGCGTTATCATTATCAAAGGCTAATAAGACATCTCTAACTTGAAGATTCCGCAACTGCTTGACCTGATTAATCGTAACTGAAGTACCTTGCGATGCTAGGATGTTCTCAATCCGATGACAGTGGGCAGCAATTACATCCATATTACCTTCTACGATAATAACTTGCTTGGTTTGCTTGATCGCAGTCTTGGCAAGATGCCAACCGTACCAATTATCCCCCTTACAAAACCATTGACTTTCGCTACTATTCAAATACTTAGGTCTGTCAGATTTGTCCCAGGGAAATACACGTCCTGTGAAGCCGATGACTTGACCTTGCTTATTAAATATTGGTATCATCAACCGTGACTTGAATTTGTCTTTCATCTTGAGTAGATTTTTAACTTAAAGTGAGTTATTGGTCATTGTGATTTGGTTAATTAACTCCATTACACCCTCTTTTCCGATACGCTTAACTGTAGAAGTCTCGAAGGTGCGAATGCTTGGATCGAGAAAATCACGCCAGCTTTTTAGATTGAGATTTAACTCTCTTTGGGTAGCTTTGTCAATTTTGGTAAAAATTACTCCGAATTTGACTTTGCCATCCGCTAGCCATTGGAGATAATCTTTGTCAATCTGCGTTGGGGCGATAGAAGAGTCAATCAATACCATTAAGAATTTGAACCGAGCATCGTCAAAAAAGAGTTTTTGCATTTCTACTGTCCAGATTTGTCGCCTGTCTTTTGAGATTCTAGCGTAGCCATATCCTGGCATATCGACAAGGACGCGTTGAGTATCCATAGGGTAGATTTCGTGTTTGCGAGTTCGCCCTGGGTGCTTGGAGATTTTGGCGATTTGTCGCCCCATAATATAGTTGATTAGACTAGACTTGCCGACATTGGATCGTCCGATGAAAGCTATTTTAGCGGTGTTGCTGTGAGGATCGGCAATTTCTGGGTGAGCCTCTTCATAGCTTGGAACACTGAGAACTTTGGAAGTCTTGGACATGTCCTTGTTGCTCATATTGTTTCTATCGGTAGATTTTAGCCAGATATTCTTAAGTGGCTTTGGTCCAAATTTTCCGTCTTTGATTCCATTTTTGGATACTTTTTTGGAACTTGGTTTTTTGACTACGTCTTTAGGATCTTGCTTGGTTCTGTCCACGAAGGTTGGGGCTTTGCTAACTCGACTTGTTGGCTCACTCACAATTTTGTTGGACTTATAAGGCTTTTTTTTGACAGGTTTGAGTGTACGGGGCATATAATTAAGTATAGTTTTAATCATATATTGTTGTCAACGAAGAGTTAACTCCTCTCACTCTTATCCCAGGTACCTTTAATTACTCTTAACATTTGGGCAGTAAAGCTCACTATAAACCTTTGTTCAAATTTACTACCACCCTCCATCTTGATTAGATCCAACGAAGATAAAATATTGTCACTTAGCTCAATCAATTGATCATTCCTATTGATATTACCGTCTTTCATCATATCTAGATTCTGAAATAAGGGACTTTTAATTATTTTAGTTATTATAGCCAATCTAAGCTCAGAATCTGGTCGATTAAGTTCATCCTTAAGTATAGTAATTATATACAAATCTGATTCTGGGTTATTATTTTCTAGGGCTATTCTTAACTCTTCTAAGCAATTGTATACATATATAAGTATCTTGGGGGTTAACTCTCTTAACTTAACTTCCAAATCTTGATCTCTTGGTAATAATTTGGACTCCTCGTTAGACACATTAAAGTCTGGTATATATCTACTATAGTTGACTATGTCGTGAAATTGACGATTGGCTTCTGTAGTTGAATCTACTAACCATTTTAATAGATATATTATAAATAAGGATGTTAGTTCAAAAGTATTTTTTTCAATATCTGGTATTTCCTGAAAACTCTTAATAATTGTCGGTATGTCCATAGTAACTAAGGTTAATCGTAGTTTTATTTTTTTGACAAGACTTTGACAAGATAGATATTCGAATCTAGCCTAAAAGTCATTATGACCGTTGAGCAATTAATTTTTTGGATACCTTCTAATTTACAAGCAACTTTTATCCAATTAGACGAATTAGTCTGGACGCCTTATTTATCCCAGTTTGACTTTTTTGTGTCTAAGGAGATATGGCAAGATGCCCATAATCCTGATCTATTGTCAATTGTGATTCATTGGCAGAGCTACGAGCAGTGGAAATCTATCCCAATGTCGGAATTAACAGAACTTAATAGTCAGTTTAACCAATTAAGCCTAAGCGAGCTTGGGCAAGTATTCAGAATCAAGGAATCTCGAACTTATAATGTAGCCTCGTCTGATTAGCTATGGATTAATTATGAATACTATAAAATACCCCAACATCCGTGAAGAAGAGCTAAAAAATCAAGTAGGTAGTGATTACTTTGGTGATTTTAACACAAATAAAATTATTGGTAATGTAGATTTCTGCGTTACAGACATGACTTTGGATCTTTTTGAACCGCAATCCCTGCTTTGGGCAGAAGCCAAAAAAGACAAATCCAATATCTATCATTCACTGTCGCAGTTAATTCTGACCATCGGAAAAGCTAGAACTTTTGATAAGGTACTTCCGCCAGCATTTTTGGGAGCTTTTGACGGTGGGCAAATTGCCTTCATACCCTACCATTCTATCCAAGAAATTTTTTATCAAAATGATTTTAATTGGCGAGTTACCCCAAGTGATTACAAGACTCGAGAATTTCAATTAATCTTAGAATCCGTAACCTCGATTATTAAGAACGAATCTCTAATATTTACCTTTGGGCAAGATGATAAAGAGATTCACAAGTTTATCAAGGCTAATTTTGTGGTTGGGAAGTCAGGGTTATCCAAGATTCCAATTACCAAAAATAATTTTGTTACTGTTTATAGTAAATGGCTCAACACTGTAAAGCCAAGTATCTTAGTTGATTGGGTCAGTGCCAAAAAAAGTGGAATTATCGATGCCGACTTCTATCTAGCTGATCTTTTATCAAAGGAAAATCAAAGCCTAAAAGAAAACTTATATGTCTTCTTAAGATTAGATCACTACGAATTAGCCAAAAAAATGGAAGATTCGGGGCTCGAATCTACTTCGCGAGCTAATTACTTTGATAACCAAAAAGCCCATCAGCAATTCTGGAATAAGTATGAGCGTCCGCCTCGCGAAGAATATCGCGACTACATTGTAAAGCGTCGAGATCTGCTTGTACCTCAGGATGTGCGGGAACGCAAAGGAAGTTTTTTCACTCCCCAGATCTGGGTAGAGAAGTCCCAAGAATACTTGGCAGATGTCTTAGGTGAGAATTGGCAAGACGAATACTACATCTGGGATTGTGCAGCTGGGACTGGAAATCTACTCACAGGATTGACTAATCCAACTCGGATTTACGCTTCGACCCTTGATCAAGCGGATGTCTCTGTAATGCAAGATCGTATCCAGAACGGTGCCAAACTCCTGCCTAATCACTGCTTCCAATTCGACTTTCTTAATGACGAGTTCACAAAATTACCAAAGGGCTTACAAGCCATCGTCAACGATCCTGAACTGCGTAAAAAACTAGTAATTTATATCAATCCACCCTATGCAGAAGCAAGTTCAGCTACTACAGTAACGCAGACTGGAAATAATAAAACAGGTGTCGCTATAGGCAATAAAACTTATCTAAAGTACAAAGAAAAATTAGGGAATGCTAGTAATGAATTATTTACTCAATTTTTTGCTAGGATTAATTTTGAACTTTTTGGTTGTTACCTCTCTTCGTTTTCGACGCTGAAATATACACAAAGTAGCAATTTTGTCAAGTTTAGACAGTCTTTTTTGGCAGAGTTTAAATCTGGGTTTATAGTGCCTGGTGATACCTTTGATAATGTTAAAGGTAGATTTCCAATTGGATTTTTAATTTGGGATACAAGTAAAAAAAAGAAATTTGAAGATATTACCATCGATGTGTTTAATTCACAAAATCTTAAATTAGATACAAAAGTAATTCACTCATATGACGATATCAAGGGTAAGATTGTTGATTGGTATAAGTTATTTTATGATAAATCTGGTACAGAAATTGGTATTTTTAATACTCGGGGAAATGATTTTCAAAATCAAAATTATATTCATATTTCGACAACTAATAACTTTAACCATACCAATTTAATTACAAAAAATAATGTTATACCTACTTCTATTTATTTCGCTATTCGGCATGTATTTAAGGCGACTTGGTTGAATGATCGTGATCAATTCTTGTATCCCAATGACGGTTGGCTAAAAGACACAGAATTTCAAAATGACTGCCTTATCTACACTCTCTTTCACGGACAAAATCGGATAACCTCCAAAGATGGAATTAATAATTGGATACCGTTTACTGAGACTCAGGTTGGAGCTCCTGAGAGATTTGGGAGTAATTTTATGACCAATTTTATGAGTGGAAGATTGGGTGAAGTGATTAAACTTCCTACGGAAAAATCAGAAGAATCAGATTCTGGAGAGTTATTTACTGACGATTCCAAACCAAATATAGTTCCAACTAGCCCATTAGAATTTTCACCCGAAGCCAAAAAAGTCTTGGGAGCAGGTGAGGCTCTTTGGCGATATTATTATAAGCAAGTAAACCCCAATCCTAACGCCTCGTTCTACGATATCAAAGAGCATTTTCAAGGTCGCAAAGAAAACGGTCATATGAAATCAAGTAGTGAAGACCAAGATTATAATAATCTACACAACGCACTCAAACTAGCTCAAAAAGCCCTGGAAGCTAAGATTCAACCGAAGGTCTATGAATACGGGTTTCTCAAATAGAGTTTCTGAGCCTAGGCAATCACTAAAACCACTTTGATACTCTTGCTTATAATATGCCTTTGTTCTAATTCCGATTGAAGTAAACGCTGCAACTCTTCTTCACGATGCCTCAGTACGACCCCTAGTGGCTTAAGATTAGGTTTGAACTTAAGATGGAGGAGCGGAGTCTTGATCTGCATACCTAGTTCGTATAGTTCTTGATTACTGGTCATTGTACTAATAAGTGGAAATTCAGAATTAATATAACTGTTGATAACCTCTTTGATATTTACATAGACTAGAGATCCTTTCCAGAATTTAGCGTGAGGGCTTCTGGCGTTGGTGAGGATTGAGTGAATGGTCTTCATTGGTTATGTTTGTGCATTAAGGCTTAATTTCTACGGTTTTGTCTTGGAATTGAATGTGAATTGCTTGAGCTGGGTTGAGCTTATTGGAATTACTTACAATCTGGTTGTTCTGGCGGATTAGGGTGTAGCCATATTTAAGAACATTAGCTGGCTGGAGATTAGTCAATTGTCCGAAGCTATTTTCTAGCGTATTTTGATAATTAAGGACTTGTTGCTGTAATTGATTGATTGTCCGCTCTAAAGTAAGCTCGAGATATTGATTGGTCTGATTAATCAATCCTAACATTGCCGGTCCTGATTCACTAAGAACACCTCTAAAATAATTAACTCGCTCAAAGAAAAATCTCTGGACAAGGTGCTGGTTACTATCTTGATACTGCCTCGCCCGTCTAATCCTCTCAATACAAAAACTATGCACTTGATTAAAACTTTGTTGATTGTTAGTCAGGATCTGGTAATTGCTAATCGAGGATAGTTCGGCGGCGTTACTGGGAGTTGAGGCTCTAAGGTCGGCTACTTTTTCGGCTAGGGTGATATCTTGTTCATGCCCAATTGCAACGATGGTCGGTCTTGATAAGCCGTGTATAGCTCTCACCACCTGCTCACTATTAAAAACAAACAAATCATCCTTAGATCCTCCGCCCCGAGTTATTACAATAGTATCAATATTATATTGTGTGACAAGGTCGTTGACGAGAGCTAGTTTGGCTAGGATTTCACTTTCGGCTCCTATGCCTTGGGTTTTAATTGGGAGTTGGTAGATATCAATTCCAGTTCTTCTCTGAGACAGAACTTTGGTATAGTCGCCAAGGGCGGCGCTATTATTACTAGCTATTAAGAGAATTTTACTTGGGACTTGGTTGATTGGGCGTTTTCGAGATGGGTCGAAGAGCCCTTCTTTGGTCAATTTTTGATTTAGGAGTTCAAGGTTTCGCAGCAATAATCCTTGCCCTGTAAGTTGAATCGACTTTATCTCAAAGATTAACCCAGATTTGTTATTGACTTGGAATTTACCAGTGATTCTAACCGAGAGACCTTCATTAAGTGGGAAGTCAATTTGCTGTAAGTACAGACTTAAGACGCGGCACCGAATAGTACTATCTTGAGTACCCTTAATATCCAGATAAATCATCTGATAAAAATCCTTGGGTTGGGAGATCTCACCCTCAATCACAAAACTTCGCTGACTGACAGTCTGCTTAAGAATTTTTAGAGCCTCCTCTACGCTGAGAACTTGGCTATCAAGTACAGTGTCGTGACCTCCCTCAGAACGGTTAAGTTGATCTAATGTAGCTTCTAGGGCTAACCAAGTAGGTCGATCAGATTCATTTTTTTGCCAAGTTTGTATTTGGGTAATTATTTCTGGGTTATATTTAGTTAGCTTACTCAGATTACTGGCTACTTTTCTTCTGATAGCTACGCTTTTGTGAGTTTGGAGATTGAGTACATCTTGTAGGTATTGACCTTCTCGTTGGGTGATAATCCGCCCTAATATATTGCTTATAACAGCGACTTTGGCTTTCGGGTCGAATATGCTTATCCCGGCATCTTGGAATAGATCGTTCATGGTTTATTTGTCACTAATATTATTAAGGGAGAAATTAACTGAGCCAAGAGTAACTTTGATTTTTGTTGAGCTTGGTTGGTAATTGAAGGTATCAAGCTGAGCTGTGTTGGTGGTTTGGGCTTTTAGAACAGTTAATTCTATTTCTTGAGCAGGTTTATTAGTTAGAATCTCTTTACGAAGTGGGGAAATCTGATCACTTGCGGATTGGAGCTTTTTTCCATTGATTTCTAGGATGATATCACCGTCGGATAGGCCTACTTTTTGGGCAGCACTCCCGGGATTGACGGCGGAGCCAGAAGGGGCAAAGATTAATTCACCGTAATCAGTTGGTAGCCAAGGATTTTCAAGTTGGCGGGCTTTATCAATTGAAACTGTAGTAACGCCAAGCTGAGGCCTTGTAATCTTCCCGAATTCTTTATAACTATTGAGCGAGTTAAGTATGGTATTGGCAGGGATAGCAAAGCCGATGTTTTGACCTTGGTCAGTGCCAAAAGTATTCATCCCGATAACTAAGCCTCGGGCATCAAAAAGGGGTCCCCCAGAATTTCCTTTGTTGATGGCGGCATCTGTCTGGATGAGACCTTCGGAAGTTATGTTTTTGCCAGTACATTCATCGGTTAGTTGGGTGCTTAAAGATCGATCTAGCCCTGAGACTATCCCTTTGGTTACTGAGTTATTAAATTCCCCTAACACATTCCCAATAGCCAAAACATCAGTACCTAAAGCACTCTTGGAGCTGTCGGCAAACTCTACTGCCTTGAAATTTTGTCCAGCTGGGTTTCTTACCTTAAGAATGGCAATATCATCAATAGGATCTATAGTTAATAAGTCTAGCTGATAGGCTTTTTGATCACTAGCCAGCCCTGTAATTGTAGTTGAAGCGCCAAGACTTTGCTTACAAGCTGATGCGATAACGTGCCGATTAGTCACGACTAGTCCTTCATTAGAGACGAAGTACCCTGTCCCAGCACTTTCACCTAGGGCAGCAGCTCTTAGTCCCCCAGTTTTAACTCTAATTGATAAAATACTAGGAAGACTTTGGGTGATAAGCTCATTAGTAGTTTTTACATCCTTTTCTGGGACAAAGCTAAATACTGGCTTATTATTTTCGGTTGAGTTATTCCTGGAATTAGATGTGGAACCTGGATTAAACCAGCTACCGAATACAGAAGTACTTGGTGTAGTCTTAGTGGATTCGGTGTTGCTACGTAATATAAAGTAACTCAAAAATGGTAACATCAAAAAAACCGAGATTAAGATAGCGATTATTGGGAAAGTGTAGTTATTAGAACTTCTAACTTTTATCTTTTTTATTGGTGTTTCGGGGGAGGGGTTTTGGGTGTTGTTCATATTGAATTTTTAATAAAAATACAGCTTCTGACATTGACAAGAATACTAAAACAGAAACTAATTTAAAGATAATTGTCAAAATATTTGCCAAAAATATGTCAAAAAAAATCCAATCTCAAACCCCTTCGAAATCACTAAATTGGATTATCTACTTACTAGTTTTGTCTCTACCTTTTGAGCGAATACCTAGTCTTTCCTTGGGCGGTGCCAATCTGCGTATTAGCCAGGTTCTTATTATCATTGGAATTGGTATCTGGGCAAAAATTAACTGGAAAAATCTTTTTCAGCCACTTCCCACAGTTGGAGTATTTAGCTTATTGTTTTTCACTTTTGGACTGGGATCTTGGCTGAATATTAGCGATTTGCCAAGATTTTTAATCACAATTTTTGGTACAGTTTTGGTTTTTGTTGGTTGTTATCTAATTAGCCGAGCTAAGATTGATGTTTGGCGAGTGATGCAAGATCTGGTGCTCGTGATGCTCGCAGTTGGAGTGTTTGCCTGTTATCAATTCGTTGGAGATATGATTGGGCTTCCACTAGAACTTACAGGACTTCGTGACCAATATACTAAGATAGTTTTTGGAATACCGCGCGTTCATGCCACGGCTATCGAACCTTTATATTTTGCTGGGATGTTAATGATGCCAATTACCATTCTAATTATTAGTCTAATCTACAAGAGACCAGTGACTATTAACCAGACTTTAATCAACTTTTTCAATCAGTTTAGATTTTTATCTAGGGCGGCTCAATTTTTGACTGGTCTAAATACATCCGATTCTAACAATGGTTTTAAATGGTCACTTTTAGCTTTTTTTCTAATCTTATTTGTCCTAACTCTATCAAAAGGAGCCTGGGCTTTTACAGCTGTAACTTTGGTTGGTTTATTATTAATGCGATTTAAACTTATTTCTCATTTTTTTAACAAGATTTTTGTGAGGTTTAAGTTTCAACTTGGACTTGGTTTCCTTTGTCTAATCTTCACTATTATTATTGCCTGGGTAACCGTTCCGACGATTTCAAGTGTGGTTGATAGTTTTGGGTCTCATATTGCGGCGACTTTAATTGGTGAGAGCGGTACAATAGCCGAGAGGCAAAGCTTTATAACCGATGCCTGGACACTACTAGAAAATAACCCAATTCTTGGGATTGGCTCTGGTCATTATGGCGTCGGAGTTAAAGATCTTGGTCGAGGTGCTTTGGACGGTGGTTATCTAATTACTAACAATGTCTATCTAGAAGTTTGGTTAGAACATGGCTTTCTAAGTTTTTTAATTTTCATTGCCTTTTTGATTTATCCTCTAATCCGTCTGTTGGAGTTAATTAATAAGCAGGGTAGTCCAGATAACCCAGACTCCGTCACTGCTTTAATGCTTTTTTGGATTTTGATTGGGTATTATTTACAGTGGACAACTTTTTCGCCTATCTTCATTATGCCAATATTTATCCTTTTGGGACTGGCTTATAATCTGGTTGAGGGAGAGAGTACGAGCTTGAATTCAGGAGATTAGTTATTGAGATATAGCTAGTTTCGTTATTGGGGTATTGAAGAATTATTGAAATTACTTTATGTATGTTGGGTCGATTATTACAAATTTTCTTTCAGTTCTGCTCCACATAATATTTCCCAAGTCAATTTGATCATTTTTAACTGGTAAATTATCATTACGCAAAAATCCAGATTTGCCTATTTCTGATATTGCTCCTCGATTTAACGTCTCATCATTTACAAAAACTTTTTGAAACAAGAAAAACATTCTATCTAAATCAACCTTACTAACATCTTGTTTTATCACAAATTTGTTAAATATCTGATCTGCAATCTCTAATTGTTCTTTTATTTCATTTATATTAATTTGCATTATTTCTAAAAATCGAATCTCCTTAAAGCTTTGGTTTTCTTTACCGCTTCTATTATTCACTATATCAGTGTATTCACTTAATTGATTTTTTAACATAGTTGCAATTTCAACAATAAGTAATTTTGACCCTTGTATTATATTCAAGTTATCATCTGATTGGGCTATTTCACTATCAAAATATTGATTCAGGTCATACCCTTCAATATATTCCATAATTTGCCTATCGCCACTGTTGTCTTTTGGGGCTATTACACCATAAATATCAACTACTCGTATACTTTTTATTTTGAATTCTTTAAGTTTTTGTTGATAGAGACTTCGTACTTTTAATTGATTTAAACCATCAGTAATATCGTATCCAGAGTTACCAGCTAAGTGGCTATTTTTTACGACGACTGTCTTGGGTATGTTGCTAGTTTGTAATGATTCATGATTTTCAAGACTAATAACCCGTACAACTTCCCGACCAGGTCTTGGATCTATAATCGAACCGTTTGTTGTAAATATTTGAGTTATGAGTTTTCTGTAATCTTTTAAAGTGGATTTTAAAGGTTCGAATTCAGAAGGTATAAATTCAGGTGGTATATAAACCTGATAACCCCCAATCATGAATCTTTTCACTCCCGAATCTTCTAATACTTGTATCCGATCTTCTAACCCTAATCGCCTAGAATTCTCTATGAAATAATTTCTTTCAATTGGGCTTATATTTCTATCGGGCATATATTCTTAGTTCTTATAAATGAATAATACTTGTAAAGTAGCACTTAGTCAAATTATACGGAGACCCCCCCCAATCTTTATTATGCCAATATTTTTGGTTGAGGGAGGTAAAACTCTTGATAACGACTAAAAAGCCCCCACCATAAAACCCCCAGAATCGGAGGTTTGTTTTTTGGTTTTGTTGTTTTAGCTATTTATATTACTTAGTTTCTACTTTGACTTCTTCTGAGTCATTTGTTTTTGCCTCTGCTGTTTCTGGTTTTACATCAGTTGAATTGGCATCGGCTTCGCTTGTAGCGTAGACTTTTTCTCCAGCTTTCATCATTGTATCTTGCAAAACAGTAATACCTGTGTCAAGATCTTCCTTAGTTGCGTCCTCATTTTTCATTAGGGCTTCTAGGGCTTCTTTTGAATTAGTAATTGCTTCTTTGTCCTCTGGTGAGATTTTTTCACCTAGGTCTTTGAGCATTTTATCTCCTTGGAATATCAGACTTTCGGCTTGATTTCGACTGTCAATCTTAGCTTTTTTGGCTAGATCGCTTGCTTTTTGTCGTTCTGCTTCTGCTATCGCCATCTCTTTTTCTTCGTCGCTTAGGGCAGAGGATCCTGTAATGGTAATATTAGCTTTTTTACCAGTGGCTTTTTCGAGGGCTGTTACAGTTAGAATACCGTTGGCATCGATGTCAAGAGTTACTTCAATCTGTGGAACGGATCGAGGAGCTGGTGGGATACCACTTAAGGTAAACTTACCAAGAGATTTATTATCGGCTGCAAGTGGTCGCTCCCCCTGGACGATATGGATATCAACGGCTGGTTGATTGTCGGCATAAGTAGAGAAGACTTGAGACTTGGATGTTGGGATTGTGGTGTTACGATTAATCATTGAGCTTGCAATACCTCCCGCGGTTTCAATGCTTAGGGTTAGAGGTGTTACATCAAGTAATAAAATACTCTTAACATCTCCCTTAAGTACAGCTCCTTGAATAGCGGCTCCAAGAGCTACTACTTCATCAGGGTTAACTGAAAGATTTGGTTTCTTGCCAAAGTAGTCTTCAACATACTTTTGGACTAGAGGGACTCGGGTCATACCTCCAACCATAATAATTTCGTTGATTTCTTGTTTATCAAGACCAGCATCAGTAAGGGCTCGGCTAACTGGCTCCATAGTTTTTTCAACAAGAGGTTTGACCAATTCTTCGAACTTAGCTCGAGTGATGTTGATAAGTAAGTGAAGAGGCTCTTTGTTCTCATTTTGGGCGATGAATGGAAGGTTAACTTGATATTCTTGTTGGCTTGAGAGATCGTGCTTACACTTTTCCGCAGCTTCTTTGATACGCTGTTTGGCACTTTTATCATTTGATAGATCAACTCCACTCTCTTTCTTGAATTCGGCAATAATGTAACGGATAAGAGCCGCGTCAAAGCTTGCTCCTCCAAGATGAGTATCTCCTGCAGTTGCCATAACTTCTAATGTGTCATTAGCAATATCAAGAACTGTTACATCGAATGTTCCACCTCCGAGATCATAGACAAGAACCTTTTCGTTTTTATTCTTTTCGAATCCGTAGGCAAGAGCAGCTGCGGTTGGCTCGTTAATTATACGAAGGACGTTGAATCCTGCAATTTCACCTGCATCTTTTGTGGCTTGTCGCTGTGCATCGTTGAAGTAGGCTGGGACTGTAATTACAGCGTCATTGACTGATTGACCAAGCTTGGCTTCGGCGTCAGTCTTGAGCTTACGTAGTACAGATGCACCGATTTCTTCTGGTGAAAATCTCTTACCGTCGTCCATCTCGAATTTGATCTTGCTGTTATCGCTAACGACCTTGAAGCCAGCTAAACTAATATCTTCCTTGATCTCTTGATCGTTGATGGAGTGTCCGATGAATCGCTTAGCCTCTGATACTGTACTTGATGGATTGACCACCATTGCTCGCTTAGGGATATCTCCTACGCTAACAGATCCGTCCTTGCGATTATAATATGCGACCGATGGAGTGGTACGATTACCTTCCATATTTTCGATCATTGTTGGGTTACCAGCGACTACATAAGCCATTGCTGAGTTGGTTGTTCCAAGGTCAATACCTAATACTATAGACATATATTTTTAATAATTGTTAATGATTTTTTATTTAGTACAAAAGAATTGTTTATTCGAACTTAATCAAATATAATCAAAAGATTTTTGATATAAATATAATATAACATTAGCAACCAATCTTGTCAAATGCTAATTTTCTTTGTCGGTTCTTTTAAATTCCTGAGGTCTGGAATTTTCGACTAATTCTAAAAAGCCCTCTTCTACTAATTTAGCTAAAAATACCTTTACTGGATCACAGCCTAAACCTACCTTCGAATAAAGATCTCTATTTAATACAATATCGCCAATTTTCATGTTGCTAAGAAGTTCATCTTTTCGTTCTTGAAATTTTGTTTCATTAGCTTCGGCTATGTTTTGGGATACCTTCTCTCTAATGAGTAATGCGGCTTTTTTTTCAAATTTTCTAGGACTTCTCTTTTACCAAAGTAATCATCGCTGACACCATCTATATTTATAGTTGCTACTGTGTAATTGCTCATACCCTTCTCTCGGTATATATCTTTATACTCTTGAACATGTCTGTCACTATTAAACACTGCTCGAAATGTTCCAACAGCAATATCACCAAATGCATCTGAGAATTTACATACCTCATTGGGGGATTTTTCGATTAATTCTTGGGCTTTATCAAGAGATTGCTCCCAATTGACCAATCTTACTTCTAATCGCCTGTCGATTGAACCCTGATGATCTCTATACATTCTATCAGCTATATTACCTTTTGCCATATACCTATATAGCCCCAATTACGAAATTAAATCATAGTTACCAATATTCCTAAAACAGTACCTAAAGATAGCTCTAAAGTAGTTGGATAAATAACCATTAATAGATCT
>JAYWGL010000047.1:0-5784 GCA_043778275.1 Minisyncoccota bacterium | reverse complement strand
ATATATTTGGGGTGTTGTAATCATGTTAATGCAATTAAGGCATTAATACCTGTGTAAGTTTTTATTTTTTGTTAAGTGGCTAGTGCGTAAGTCCTAATCTATAGTATATGTAGTTATAGCTAAGTTAAGATTACTAATAGATGTTTTGTCAAGAGGGTGTCATTTTGAATTGACAATCCTCCTAAAGCTATTAATATAGTAGTTATATGCTCAAGGCGATGATTTTTGATTCTTTTTATGATAAGCACCGCGGGGTTGTGGCTTATATTCGGATATTCGAGGGGCAGATTAAGTCTTTGGATACTGTACATTTTTTGGCGACTAATACTCGGGCGACTGTCTTAGAGATCGGGGTCTTCAAGCCTGCGATGACACCCTGCAATTTATTGACTTCAGGTGAGGTTGGTTACCTAATTACAGGGCTAAAAGAACTTGATAAGGTTACAGTTGGAGATACAGTCAGCTCCAATAATGACCCCAAGGATGCACTGCCTGGTTATAAGCAAGTTGAGCCAAAAGTCTTTGCTAGTATTTTTACGATTGCCCAAGAAGATTACCCGAAGCTTCGAGATAGTATAACCAAGCTTAAGATGAATGATGCAGCCCTCTACTACGAACCTGAGAATATCCCCGCTCTTGGCTTTGGGTTTCGTTGTGGATTCTTAGGACTCCTCCACCTGGATATTGTTAAGGAGAGGTTAGAGCGAGAATTCGATATGGATATTCTAATTACAACTCCAAGCGTCGAGTACAAAGTTATAACTCGAAACGCCCAAACTATTACAGAAAGTAGCGAACCAGTCTTAACTCCATTCCAACAACTAAAAAAACAGTTGATAACTAATCTAACAATTGACGACTTACCAAATCTTGTTTAAGTTAGAACCATAGACCCCTAAAACCTTATAAACCGACTATGGATAATCAGATATATTTTAATCAGACTAATGAATGGGCTGATTTTTGGATGCAAGCCAATGGCAACAATCATAATATTTACTTTGTGGAGACTGAGTATATGAGTTGCTACATCTACGAATATCCTTTTGTAATGGGTAAAAAATTCTGGTATATACCTCGTGGTTTCACCATAAAAAAACCCGATGTCATCAAACTACTCTCAACCCCAACCAAAAATCTAAGTGGGCAAAATGCTCTTACTCAAGAAATATTTAGTAATATTAATTTACTTTTGGAAGAGGTCTGTGCTAAGGCTCGTAACAATCCCGAAATCGCCTTTGTCAAATTTGAGATTAATGAGTTTTTACTTAAATGTATCCCCCTTGATGATATTAATCTGAAGAATCTAACCAAGCAACTTAATAATAATTCACCCCTAGAAATCAAACCAAGCAAAAAAAAGCTCCAATATCTTTCTACTAAGTTAATCAATCTCTTAGAGATAAAAAAGCATATTGGACAGAATCGGGTAATTGGTGATGTCATAGAAGACTTTTGGAGCGATAATCAAAAATGGTTCACGGATAACCTAGACAAAAGAACTCGATATGGTACTCGTAAAGCTCTAGAATATGATTGGAAAATTAGCTGGGCAAAATCCAAAGAAAATTTTGAGGCTTTTTATTCACGTCATCAAGACACATCCATTCGCCAAAAATTTGGGATTCATGGTCGAGAATATCTGAATACCTTATTTCGACTACCCTTTACCAAAATTGTAATTTTGCGAGATAAAGACGAAAACCCTCAAGCAGCATGGCTCGGTATTATTAATCAAGATTCTATTATCCATCTATACGGTGGCAATAGTCAACAATCTAGGGAAAATTACGGGCAATATATGCTTAATCTAGCTGCCGTCTATATCGGTAGCGAAAATGATTGTAAGACTCTAGATCTTGGAGGGACAGAAGAAGGGAAAGGTTTTGACTTATTCAAAAAAGGTTATAAAGGTACTGAGTGGAACTTCTACGGACCCTTCGATATTATCCTAGACAAATGGTCATACAATTTTTATCATCTAGCTAGAGCTGTAAAAGGGCTAAAGAAATAAAAATCCCGAAAAAAATCTATATTCTAAATGTCTGAAAAATTTTTCGAAATCCAGCACCGTTGTTCATCTTCCAAGGCTCGCAGCGGTCAAGTTACCCTTGCCAGTGGCATTGTTAATACTCCAATCTTTATGCCAATTGGGACTCTTGGCTCTGTTAAAAGCTTAACTAATCAAGACCTACTTAATCTTGGTGCCCAAATTATCCTAGGAAATACTTATCATCTCTGGCTAAAACCTGATATGGATATTATGAGCCAAGCAGGAGGACTACACAAATTCGGCGGATGGAAAAAGCCTATCTTGACAGATAGCGGTGGATTCCAGGCCTTTAGTTTATCTAAGATTCGCAAATTTACTGAAGAGGGCGTTACTTTCCGAGTTCCTGCTAGTGGTGAGAAGCGTTTTTTAAGCCCTGAAATATCAATGCAAATCCAAACTACCCTTGATTCCGATATTGCCCTTGTCTTAGATGAATGCCTACCCGCTGAAGCTACTCTGAGTGAAGCCATCAGTGCAATGCATCGAACTCACCGCTGGGCAAAACGCTCCAAGACCGAATTCGAACGACTAAAAAAACTTAAGGGTCATAATAATCATCTCTTTGGTATTCCTCAGGGCGCCCAGTTCCCAGAACTGCGTAAACAATCTGCTCTACTGACGATGGAATTAGACTTCGCTGGTTATTCTATCGGTGGAGTCGCTAACGGTGGTGAGCCAGAAGAAATGATGTACGCTCAAGTCGACGCCCAAACCGATATCCTTGAAGATTTTAAGCCTCGGCACTTACTAGGAGTTGGAACTCCACGTGATATTGTCCAGATGGTGGCTCGTGGTATTGATATGTTTGATTGTGTTTATCCCACCCGTAACGCCAGACACGGCTCTCTTATATTCAAAGTCGATGAAAATAGTTATGAAACCGTCCATATTTCGGCAACTAAATTTACAACTGACTTTACCCCTATTAATGAAAATAGCAAAATTCCAGAATTACGAGAGTATTCCAAGGCTTATCTCTGTCACTTATTCCGATCTAAGGAGCTTTTGGCTTATAGGCTTGCCACATTACAGAATCTAGAATTCTATATAGATCTAATGAACACTATAACATCCAAAATCAAAGATGATACTTTTAAAGACTGGTGGCAGAACTACCATCAAATCAAGAATTAACACTGTTAATAAACAGAAAACTTGACGAATTTTCAAAGTCTTGAAACTCTTATTAAGATAATAAGTTCCTTATTCGTGCCTGAATTAAGAGACTAAACTAAAGACCTATTTTATGACAGTAAACCTCTACAAACCAAAAGTATTAGAATTCGAAACCATGGATATTATGTATCGACAGGTATGTGATATTATTGAAGATAAAATTCATTTCACTCAGCAAGATAAAGGTATCGTCAGACTCCTTCTAGGGGCGGACACAAGCTGTATCCCGATCTACAAAAAACTAAGCCATAGTGGTATAATTGATTGGCAAGATGTAGAGCTTTACCAAACCGACGAAAAATATATACCAGCTACAGACCCAGAATCCAAGCAAAATATTATTGCGACCAATCTAGCTATAACTGACGCAACTGCCGGAAACTACTTTTTTGATACCCAGCTCATTCTTGAAAAGTCTTTGAACAACTACAACCTAATCCTTGATACACTGGATGGGGTATTCTTTGATCAGGGGATTATAAGTCTTGGTATTAACGGGACTATAGCCTCTCTTTTTGGCGGAGAGAATCAGCTTAAACTTCATAGTGATTACGCAATAGCTACAAAATCAAACGAAACCTTAGAAGAACCTGATAGATTAAGCCTAACCCCAGAAACATTATTAAATACCGAAAACTTATATATTATCCTAACTGGGGAAACTAAGAGGCAGATTCTTCTCGAGCTAGTTGAAGGTAATCTACCTGTAAAAGAGTTTCCAGCCAAAATACTTTTAACTCATCCTAATGTAACTATTTTTTGCTGTTTTGACTAACTAATCCTGCCTTAATCAGCCCAAGAAATAACGGGTGAGCCTTAGTTGGGCGAGACAACATCTCTGGGTGGGACTGAGTCGCCACAAAGTAAGGGTGGAGCTTAAGATCTAATTCTAGCATCTCTGGTAAAAACTGATCTTGACCTTTCTCATCTTGATAACTGTACTTACCCGTAATTTTCATACCCTTACTTTCTAAAATTGGAATATACTGACTTTGGACTTCCAATCGGTGACGATGACGCTCAACAACAAAAGATTCACCGTAAAGTCCTTGAATAAGACTCCCATCCTTTAGTGAGCATTGATACCCTCCCAGTCGCATTGTACCACCTTTTTTGGTTATGCCAATCTGGTTTTTCATATAATCTACAATCATAACATCATCTGAAGTCGGCTCTTTACCATCTAGCATTTCTGCTGATATTACTTGGATACCACAAACACTACGCGCAAATTCTACTACCGCCATCTGCATCCCAAGGCATATCCCCAAAAAGGGATTTTTGGTTGTTCGAGCGTATTCTATCGCCTTAATCTTCCCTTCCATACCGCGTAACCCGAAGCCACCCAACACTAAGATGCTATCACAGTTTTTCAACTTCTCCCAAGCCTGGCTACTACTATCGACCAGATCATCTGCTAGGATTATCTCAGGAATTACTTCGCACTCAGCATAAAAACCAGCAATAGCCAGCGACTGCATTACACTATAATCAGCGTCACCAAGCTTGCTTCCGTATTTACCAACAACGGCTACCTTTATTTTTTTATTTGACTTAAGATTTTTTCCCTCCATCAGAAAAAACTTTGGGATATAAGGTTGAATTTCTACCTTCACAAACTCACTCAAAAGCGGGCAAATCCCAACCTTAATCAAATGATTAGGCACTTGATAAATACTCCCAAGATCTGGGACTGGCAAAACATACTCAGGCTCAAGATTCCCAAAGAGTGCCAGCTTGGCTAATTGATCTTGCTTAATATCGTGAAGGGATTGTTTTTCGTAGCGTGCAATGAGTAAATTAGGTTGTAAACCAGTTCTGAGGAGTTCTTTTAAAGAGTTCTGGAATGGCTTAGTTTTATATTCCTGGGAGCAACCCAAAAATGGCACATAACCAAGATGGATATGTAAGACTTTAGCATCTCTCTTAAATTGCCGAATCGCCTCAAGGAATATCTCACCTTCCATATCTCCAACACTTCCTCCGATCTCGATAATTCGCACATCAATTCCATCTGACTCTCTGCCAAAGCACCCCTTAATATAATTAGCAACATTAGGAATTAATTGCACATTCTTACCCAGGAAGACACCTGCTCGCTCCATATCCAGAATACGGGAGTAGATTTTGCCAGCAGTTACAGAAGAGTTGGACGTAAGATTGATATCAAGGAATCTCTCGTAATGCCCTAAGTCAAGATCAGTCTCCGAACCGTCATTGAGAACAAAGACTTCACCGTGTTCTATTGGGGACATTGTACCAGGGTCCATATTGAGATAAGGGTCGAACTTAATAATATCTACATTGAAGCCAGAAGACTTTAGAATTAGGCCTACGCTGGCAGCTGTTATGCCTTTACCAAGACCTGAGACAACCCCCCCAGTCACAAAAATATATTGAGTAGCCATAGATAGTACGGCTAGATTTATTAAAAACTAGGGAATTGTCAAATGCGTTTTGAACCTGTCTAGTTAATCTTGCCCAATATTAAAGCCTTGGTTTAGATAAGGCATTATGAAGTACTTTATCACCAAGGCTAAATTTAGTAAAATAAG
>JAYWGL010000046.1:0-5835 GCA_043778275.1 Minisyncoccota bacterium | reverse complement strand
ACTTATTTTACTAAATTTAGTCTTGGTGATAAAGTACTTCATAATGCCTTATCTAAACCAAGGCTTTAATATTGGGCAAGATTAACTAGACAGGTTCTGAGTTAGTTTGACAAATCAACAACCCTAAAGTAAAGTTCAGATATCTTCAGTATGAACCCACCGATTAAAACCCTACCAAAACAAAAATCACTCATCCGCAGTATCTTCACATCCTTTTTAGGGTTTCTTTGGATATTCTTGATAATTTCAATCCCACTTAAATTATTTGTATTTCAACAAGTTACGGTAGTTGGCCCAAGTATGGAACCTAATTACTACACAGGACAGGGATTGATAGTGAATCAGATTAATAAGACCTTTGCCCGAGGTCAGGTTGTAGCCGTCTTCAAAGATAGAGAACTTGCCAAAACTGCAAACTTTTTTACTAAGTTCCAAGCAACTATTTACCTTAAGCGAATAATAGCCCTCCCAGGCGAGACTATCGAGATGATTAACGACAAGGTAATAATCTACAACCTAGACTATCCTAGTGGTAAGGTCTTAAGCGAAACCTATTTGGGTACCAATATTATAAAAGGTTTAAAAAATGAGCGTTTTTACTTTCCTAAGACTTTAATTTCTGCGGATACTTATTTTTTGATGGGAGACAATCGCATTAACAGTCAAGATTCGCGCAACTTGGGAGCTTTTCCTAAGACTTCACTTTTTGGGCAAGAGGTATTAAGGTTTTGGCCATGGCCAGCTGCTGAGATTTTTAGTAGGCCTAATTATACGTTTTCTGATATGGATATCGAGACCAAGAATGCACTTGCTTTGATAGGTAGCGGTAGGCTGTAACTTGACAATTTGTTTAGTCTAGTTAAATATTTAGTAATAGATATATCTTAATTCTAAGATAGCACTTTTACTGACTTTTTATGAAACTCTATCGATCTTTATCAACTATTCTTTTAATTATAACATTGGGTATTTCTCTTATTGGACTTACTACAGAGTTACTTAGACCATTAGCTTCTAATTCTAATAACCAATTATTTAATACCTTTCAATATGGATTAGGTGGAGGAGCTCCAGATAGTAGTAATGAATTTAACGACCCAACCAAAGTTCAGATCGTAGAAGGTCCTTGGGCATTAGATAATTGGAATAATACTAATTCACAGTGGTTAAGTCAATTCAACAAACCTGCTAATCAGAGTAGAATCCCTTATATCTATCTATACCATATAGCGGGCAAAGCGAAGGTCGATAAAAATATTCAGGATTGTAACTTTGCACAAGACCCTAACAACACTCTGTGCAAAAAAGGAGCTAAATATATCCGTGAAAATACCGACTCTATAACTCAGGCATATATTAACACAGCCAACCAAATCAAAACCCTATACGGAACTACACGACCTATATTACTTCACTTCGAACCAGACTTTTATCAATACAGTCAAGACGGTCAGGAAGGTGGGGCGTTGACTCCTGCTCAGGCAAGTGAATCTATGAATATATGGACTAGAACTGTAAAATCTATATTACCTAATAGTAGTTTAGTAATGGATATTTCACCGTGGAACAAGGATTTAGCAGGTTGGTCGGCTGGTTTTGAGAATTTTGACTTTGGAGGTCTCGTCGGTAAGCGATTTTCGCCTAATGGTGACGGATCAATACAGGGGGGTGTTGATAATAAAACTTACGCTCAGATATCTCAGATGACTAAGAAAAAGTTAATACTCGATGATGCTCATGGTGCAGGTGGGTACTACCTTCCTTATAACAAAGATTGGGAAAACCGAGAATTAATTAATGCGCGTTGGAATGACGGCGTAGTAGCAGTTATTATGCCACCTAATGACATTAACTCTTTATCAAGAGCTGTAGATAGTCTAATTCAAGACCCTATACCAAAAATTGTCGTAACTCAACCTTCTAGCCCATCCTCAACTACCCCAAACCTAACATCCAAAATCATAATTGGAAAAGAAGACTTAGGTACTACAGTAAAACTAAGTGCATGTATTCAAAACACTGGTATTGCTTATAGTCTAGCTGAAGCAAGTCTATGGTTTAATCTAGCTGATTTCTCTAGCACTCCAGTTACTACAACTGTAGGTAGATTCAATACAGCAGGAGGCTACACCTCTGGTTGGTCAGAAGTAAACACAGGAACACCTACAAATTCAATTTGGAATATGGGAGCAAGTGCTACTGGCAATGGAGTATTAGTTTCTACAACATCAGAACTATACCAAACTGTAACCCTAACCAAGACAGAAGCTAACCCCGCCGTATCAATTAATGAGTCAACAGTAGGATCTCCAGAAGTCCACTTCTTCTCTTCAGAGTATGGACAACAAGAAGTAGTAGTAACTACATCAATGGTTACTGGAAATTGTTTGAAATCGAGTTCAAGCTCAAGTCCCACCTCTGTTTCAAGCTCTGCATCAATTTCATTTTCAAGTACTGTAACAAGTTCAACTTTGGTTTCTAGTATTATTTCAAGTCTATCCCCAATATCTTCTAATTCTCCTATGTCATCGTCAACTTTTTCGAGTATTATTTCTAACTCATCTATTAGCTCTAAGTCTGAATCGTCTTCCAGTGCGATTACTAGTTCAAGCCTTATTTCTTTATCTAGCTCAGTTGTAAGTTCGCAATCAAACTCTATAGCAAATATAGTCGCATCAGCTAATTCAATTAATTCTACAAACTCCACTAGCAATAATTCATCACTAATAAAAATACAGTCCCTCAGTACTGTTAATAGTGATATTTTACCAAGGACTGGAAGTACTACAATTATCTGGAGTCTCTTAGCGTTATTAAGTGGGATAGGGCTGCTAGTACTAAAATTAGCAAGAAAGAACACAGGTATAAAAATCTAAACTCGTTCCAATATCCTCATAGTAGCACTCCTACTTCTGGGGTTAGACTCAACCTCTTTTTGGTTTGGCAATAGAGCTCTAGCTGTTAAATGTACAAAATCAAACTCCTTGTTACCATAATCATCGACTTCTACACCTTGGCTCACCAAACGAAAATTCTTGGCTACGATCTTGTCTTCTAGGCTGTGGAAGGAGACTATTCCGATCCGACCTCCTGAATTTAACTTAATTTGGGCGATTGGTAAAAAATCCTCAAGAGCTTGAAACTCACCATTAACCCAGATACGGAGTGCTTGCCAAACTCGACTTAAGATACCGTAGCGATTTTTGTACATAATTTTTGGGATACTTTCCGTGATAATATCGACTAAATCTCCAACGGTTTCAATAGTCAGCCCACGATCCCGAGCTTCAATAATTCGACCAGCAATCCTGGGACTGAGCTTTTCACCACTACTATTAAATAAAATTTTAGTTAACTCGGGATGTCCTTTTATATGCTTTAGCTTAAGCCAGAGTGGCTCGACTCGACTATCTTGATCATAACGCAGATCCAAACTATCGCTAACTTGAAGGTAGCTTAACCCCCTGTGATCAACCTCTAATTGATTAGATGAAAAGCCTAAATCTAGTATAATATAGTCCATCGAACCTTCGCCTAATTGATTAACCACATCAGCAAAATTACCTTGAACCAAACAAACTTCTTGATGGACTTTTGACGATGGGTTTAAAATATAATCTAATTGGTACTTGGTAGTAAATTGAGGCAACTCCCCTCTTGATTTTTCGAAAGCTAACTCATCCGTTAGTCGTCTCCCAGCTCGTTTAATAGCAACGCTATCAAGGTCGCAGGAATAGAGCTGATAGCTTTGTTTATACTTTTGAAGTAGCTTAATGATGGCGATGGTATAACCTCCCCCACCCAATGTCCCATCCATAACTTGCCAGACTTTGTCTTTTATTTTCGGGTTGGTTTGAGCGTGCCTCAATATTATCTGTTCAAGACAGTCAATAGACTCATTTAACATTACGGGTATGTGTAAGTTATCAGACATTAAAAGCTCGTGTTAGGTTGGTTGGGATTAGGATTTAATTGGATTAATTTAGTCTCAATCTTAGTTAATTCTACTTGAATAACTTCTTTAAGCTGGCTTAATTGATCGACTAGAGTAGCGCTCTGCTCTATATCAACTTTGCGACTCGTAATTTGATCGACAACTTCTTTAAAATAGATTATTTTTTGCTCCAGGCTAAGCTCTTTGAGCTCATCTAATGTTTTGGTCATATAGATTTAGACTAAATGAATTTACCAAAGTAGGCAATTAATAATAACACTCCAAGCCCAATACGATAATACATAAAGGGTCTAAAGCCATATTTTTGTACCCATCCTAAGGTCAGTCTAATCCCAGCAAGTCCAACCAAAAAGGCGATAGCAGTAGCTACCAATGTATTAATAAGCAGTGTTGGATCGACTGTGTAAGTATGAGATACTAACTTGTACCCTGTCGCGATTAATAGAAGAGGTATACCCATTAGGAAGCTAATTTCGATTGAATCTTTTAGCTTAATGTTATTAATCAATCCTCCAGCGATTGCGGAACCACTACGTGAAAATCCAGGAATTAAGGATAATATCTGAACAACACCTAGCCCAAGATAATCAAGAAAAGTACCAGAAACTAAATCTCGACTAGACTTAGAAGAATAAAACTTCTCCACAACATAAAAAAAGACACCTCCGACAATAGAAGATACAGCAATTACGGGAATCACATCATTATAGTTTTCTAGCATTTTCTTGATCGCGAAACCAACAGCTAGTACAGGGAGCATCGAGATAAAGAGCTTAGGTAAGACAGCTCTCTTGTTAACTAAAATATCCCATATCTTATGGCGAAAATAAACGAGAGCCGAGAGTATAGCACCAGATTGAATAACCACAGTCATAAAGTCGTCAACCTGAGGCAAACCAAGCATTTTTTGGGCGATTATAAGGTGCCCTGTAGAAGAAATTGGCAAAAATTCAGTTAGCCCCTCGATTACTCCAAGGATAGCAGATTGTAATAGATTCATATATAAGAAAAGTGACTAAGGATTGACACTTCGTCAAGGATTTAATTTTTTAACTTTCCTCAACTACAGGTGGGACAATTGCAACTAAGTCTATTAAATCAATCATTTTTTCTAGAACTTCTCGGGTAGCGTAGCAGTCTTCTAGGGCATCGTGTGCTTTAAATTTTTCTTGGGGGATATCTAGGGTGTCTTTTAGTCCGCCTAGCTTGGAGAGAGAGGTTTCTTGGAAGTAAGGAGGCTTACTAATTAGCTCCGCTTTGAGATTCATAATACTAGCAAGAGCCTTGGTATCAATAAAGTTACGACTAAGAAGAGTGTTAAAGACTCCAGATTGACTCTCGTTCTCAACCTTTAACCTAAGTTTAATATCATTATCAAGTAGCATAGCTTGATCGAATACAGAAGTAAGAACCCCGTAATCAAATGCAAAAAACTGGGCAATAATAATTGGCTTAGTGTTAAAATTATCAGAAATAAAATCAATAAAGCTATCGGCAAATTTGGTATAACTTAAGCCGCTATCGATAGTTTTGCGTGGGATATTATGGATTAGTTGGGCTTCTGGATCAAACTCAGTCCCTTCTGGTGGGCAGATATATTCATTGTATTCTGCTACGATCTGTAACTCGGAGTCAAGAGCTAGGGCTGCCATCTGGATTAGACCATGTTTTGTCGGGTTAAGGCCAGTTGTCTCGGTGTCAATAACTAGATACTTGGCTACAGGTGTGTTTTGTCTCATATCTATAAAGTCTGAATTAGTGTTACTTTACTGTCAAGAGGCTTTTGAACCTGTCTAGTTAATCTTGCCCAATATTAAAGCCTTGGTTTAGATAAGGCATTATGAAGTACTTTATCACCAAGACTAAATTTAGTAAAATAA
>JAYWGL010000045.1:0-5951 GCA_043778275.1 Minisyncoccota bacterium | reverse complement strand
TCCTATATTAGGGATATTGTTCTGTTTTGTCATAGGGTAATATCCCTATTTTGTTGTTTGTTTTTAATCAAGTTAGAATATCGTAATTGGGGCTATTACTATCTTTGGTCATTCTATGGGCGGAAGCCCTGCAACTTACCTTGCCAAATCCAAGCCGCAAGCTAAACAACTTGTTCTGGTTAATACCTTTAGTAGTGTTCAATCAATGTGTATTCGAAGCTATGGACCACTATGTATCTTTACAGGGGATATATTCAACAGTGAGCGTAATGCCCGCGAGGTGACAATTCTAGTACGTCAATTCGGCTACTCAGGAGATACTACTGTACCATATAGCGAAGGGCAGAAGCTCTTCCAAGCTTTCAAATCCACCGACAAAAAATTCATTGAACTCAGTAATAAGGGTCAGACTCATAGCTATCCTGATTTTGATACAATTTTGAAGGAAATTGCAAAGATATAGGGCGCAAAATTTATGTGCTTTGGGTTGACAAAAAACTTATTACATTTCAAATACATAATACTGATTATTTCAGTTCAAAATTTTTTTAATGACTAACGATTTTGTTAATTATGCAAAACACACTAACTTTCCTAAATAAATTCTTTTGGTGGATTATTGCCCTTCTTGGTGCTATGATATTCATCTGGTGGCTTGTATTCTCCCCACTATTCCAATCAAACGCAATCTCAAATCTAACAACTAACAACTCAAGTACCTCTGTTTCTAATTCTAGTATTGCCAATCCAATCGCAGCTTTATCCGGACTTCAGTCTAGTACTTCTAGCAATTCTAGCTCAACAAGTTCTTCTGCTATGAGTTCTAGTTCATCTAGTAGTTCTAGTTCAGCCGCTACTAACACCAACCTTATCCCAACAACCCAAAAAGGCAAATATGTAAAAACATTTATTAATGGCGATGAAGGATTTCTTGGAGTCAATTTTCGAAAGACACCTTGTGGTGAAAAAGTCGGCGAATATAAGACTTGGAATCTCAAAGGAACTGTAAATTTAGCTCCTGCTACAGATGACAAATGTGCACTTGGTAAATACACTTGGTACTTCGTCGAATTCGATGATAATACAAAAGGATGGGTCGTTGAAGACAATCTGACTTTTTCTACTACTAAGTAGTAATCAAGTACCGACAATTAAACCTAAAAATTTTCCTCTCTTAATTGAGAGGTTTTATCGTGCTAAAGATCCTCCTTTTAAACCGCCAAATTATCCATTGCTCCAGAAACTACCAGAGCCTCAAGGGATCTCTTGTTAAAGCTACCAATGCCAGACATCCGCCCCAAAAAATCATCTAAGTTCCTGAATCTACCTCCTTGTTGTCGCTCTTTTACGATATGAGTAATTACATCGCTCCCAAGATTTTTGACTGAGCCTAGTCCATACACAATTTTGGTATCATTGATAATTGTATAAGTCTGGTTGGATTGATTAATATCTGGTGGCATAATATCAATATCCATCGCCTGGCACTCAATAATAGCATCTCGTGTCTTGACCATATCACCTTCATCACTAGTCATCAAGGCTGTCATAAATTCGGCTGGGTAATTTGCCTTCATATAGGCTGTCCAATAAGCTACGATTCCATAAGCAGAAGAATGAGCTTTATTAAAACTATAATCCGTAAATGGTACAATTAGATTCCAGAGTTCTTTGATCTTAGAATCTTCGAGTCCGTGTTGCTTGCAACCATTACTAAAGTTACCAAACTCTTTATCTAAAACCTCTTTTTTCTTTTTCCCCATGGCTCGCCTCACATTATCAGCCTGCCCGAAGTTGTACCCAGCCAGCTTCATAAACAGGAACATGATATCTTCTTGATAGACTAGTATTCCATATGTTCCCGTCATCCAATCTTCCATCTCTGGAACATAATATTTGATCAAATCAGGGTTATTCTTTCGCCGAATAAATTCAGGAATACTCATCATCGCCCCTGGTCGGTACAGAGCTACCATAGCCATCAAATCTTCAATTTTGGTTGGTTTGAGCTGGGTAAGATATTTGGTCATACCTCCGCCAGCAAGTTGGAAGATACCCATTGTTTTACCTTCGGATAAGAGTTTATAGACCTTCGGGTCATTATAAGAAATATTAAATAAATCAATTTTTTTACCCTTATTGGTTTCTACTTTGGCAATGGCATTAGACAGGATTGAGAAATTAGCAATACCCAAGATATCCATCTTGCAAGGCATAATCCCTACTCGTTCACAATCATTGCCTTCGTATTGGGTTACCACCATATTTCGCTCCCTATCCCATTGTAGAGCCGTATGATCGGTTGTTGGGGTTGGTGTAACCATTACTCCCGCAGCGTGGACTGAGCTATGACGGTAATTTCCTTCAATTAATTTGGCAATGTTAATTATCCTGGCAACATCATCGTCATTTTCATAAACTTGGTTAAATTCAGCCGAATTATCAAAGGCATACTTAAAGGTAGGCTTCTTCCCAAAGGGTGGCATTGGTACAAGTTTAGACAGTTGATCGCATTTGCGATAATTAACACCAAGAACCCTCCCAATATCACGAATAGCCACCCGCGGTGCCATCGTTCCATATGTCCCAATCTGACTGACTCTATCAGCACCATACTTGGCTACCAAGTATTGAATCACTTGCTCACGCTTGTCATCAGCAACATCCAAGTCAACATCAGGCGCCGAAGGTCGAAGCGGATTAAGAAATCGCTCAAAAGGTATCTGATAAAATACAGTATCCGCCGTGGAAATATTATTCAGGTACCCGATCAAAGAGCCAGCTCCAGATCCCCTAGCCGATGCCATAATATTATTATCTTTGCAATATTGTGCCAAATCTCCAACTACAAGGAAGTAACTTGAATAACCTTTGTCTTGGATAATTTTTAACTCGGTTTCAACCTGTCTTACATATTCTAGAATTCGATTTGGCTCTTCCCAGTAACTTCTAGGGTAAGACTTGAGAACACCTGGATCAACCTGAAGATTTTGGCAATCCATAATTAATTTGTCGAGCTCGGTGTAAGGATAAATCTCTTTCCATTTTTGGCGAGATTGTTGAATTGGGTGGAATCTAATTAATAACCCAAGATAGGTTTCCCATTTTAGTAAGTTATCATAGCTTTGCCCATCTTGCAAAACTACAGGGGGGAAATAAGCCTCACTAGCCTTATCGGCGTAATCAGTTCTAAGCTCACAATTGAATGTTTTATCGAGTTTTTGCCAGTCGGTTGCCCGAGGTAAATAATTATAGCTCTTAGTTAGATCTAAGACTGAAGGTAGATGAAATGATCGCTCCAACTTGATACTATCAATTCTGACTTGCTTCTTAATAGCCAAAACCGCCCGAAATGGCTCATCTTCACCTTCTTCTAAGTATCTAGGAGCTGGGCTAGCCAAGTATGTCACATTACAAGTATCGCATATTGAGGCAAGAAGTAGATTAGCTTTTTTGATCTCGTCTTCGCTTTGGCTATCCTGCTTGATCAATAGTTCAATTACTAGATTTTCTTGCCCGAGTATATTAATATAATCTTCGATTAACTTATGCGATTGCTTACTATCCCCTGATAAAAGAAGCTGCGATAATTCGTGATCGGCAGTAATTACAGTGGTGAATTCAATCTGATTACCAGATTGCTTTTTTGGGTCTAGTTCCTTTAGGTTAATATGGTATTTCGGCTGATCGTTAACCGTGCGTGCTAAGGTTACAAGTCTGAGTATTTGTTGATACCCAATATAGCTTCTAGCCAGAAGAACTACCTTAGAGAACCCCGCGGTTCGTCCATAGCTGCTACTGAGATTCTTGATATTAAGCGTGGTGCCAAGAATTGGTTTAACCCCTTCCTTAAGACAACTATCGTAAAAATTAATTAACCCAGCTGTCGTATCTTCATCAGTTAGGGCGACTGTTGAATAACCAAGTTCTTTGGCTCGAGCGATCAGAGCTGGGACTTTTGGGATAGCTGAAAGTAGGGAAAAGTGTGAATAGGATCTTAATAAAAGCATATCTATATGCTATATTTTTTTGATTTTTGTGTCAACGAGGTTTTTATATATCTTGGTTAAATTCTAACGCTTGGCTTATTCCTATAATTGATTGTTAGTAGGTGGGCTTGAAGATTGCTTGCTTATGTCAAAAATAAAATTAAAATCACTAAAAATAAAAAATTATCGATCCTTTGGTAATCAAGAACAGCTATTTGATTTTACAAAAGCTACGCAAAAAAAATTACCATTGGCAATTACGGGCTATAACAATGTCGGAAAAACAAATCTAATGAATGCTATTTTGTTTGGAGTTGGACAGGATTCAGTTTCAGAAGATACATTCGAACTACATGATTTATTTAATTTAGATTTCAAAAATAACATATTAATTGAAACAGGTTTAGAAGTATTTAAGAAAGTTGGTGCTACCTCGATGTTCGACCCTAAATCTTTAGTTCTACATAAAATAGAAACTACTTTTGAGAGTGAGCAAATAAAATCAAGTATAAAACCCTCATTTTTTGGTGATAATAAGCGTTATCAAGTTTTTTACATCAATTTTCACAAGATAAAAGATGAAATATGTACACAAAAATCTAATTGGGGTAATTTAAAGTCATTTCTAGCTAAGCATATCAAAAAACTCGTTGATGAAGATGAAAAGATGAAATCACGAAAAAATCAATTCCAATCTGATATTAAAAAAGCCACAGATTTAGTACTTAAAAGCGAAAGAGATGAGTCTAGTTTATCAAAATTTATCCAAAAAATTAAAGCTAACTATTCTTCTAATCTTAGGGATAATAACTGTGAGATTGATTTTGGATTACCTGATTATGAAGATATTTTCTTACAAATGGTTTTTAAAATTGGTTTAAATGGAAACACTGATAAATTAGTCCCAATCGATCATTTTGGAGATGGTTATATCTCAATGTTTGTAATGGCTGTAATCCAAGCAATTGCTGAAGAAAATACAGGCGATGAATGTTTATTTTTGTTCGAAGAACCCGAAAGTTTTTTGCATGAGAACCGCCAAGAATATTTTTACAAGATGGTTTTATGCCAATTAGCCAAAAAAGGTCATCAGGTGATCTACACAACTCACTCTGACAAAATGGTAGATATTACAAAACCCGATAGTTTGATAAGATTAAGATTCGAAAATGGGCAAACAACTAAAGCCTTCCCTATTCAAGAGGGAGAAAATCCGCTAGAGACAAAAGAAAATCTCGACGCTTTTCCTCATTACAACGAATTTATAAAGACAATTGAGCCAGGTTTAAACAAAATTTTATTTAGTGAAAAAGTAATTTTAGTCGAGGGTCCTAATGATCTGCTGGTTTACAAGTTTTTAATTGAGCAAAGAGCAAGACAGAAAGCCGACAAGGAAGAAAAAATAAAGGATAAAGAAAATGATGATAAAGAAAACTGGGCAAAAACATACTTAAATTTTAATAATATCGCCATAATTCCGCACCACGGCAAAGCCACAGCCTATTTATTAGCCAAACTCTGTAAATATCTAGGGGTTGATTATTACTTAATAAATGATTGGGATTTTGACGAATCCGATCTCGACTTAAACATAGTTGCGACTTTCAAAACTGAAAAAGCCTTAAAAGAAAGTGATATTTACAAATCTGAAGAAAATAGCAATAAAAAGGGGGTGATAACTACTAATTGGAAATTATTAAATTCTGCCATTAATAAACAAATTCATTTTAATGTTAAAAAATTAGAAACCGTTATTGGTTACGAAAGTGACAATAAAAACCCAATAGAAATTTGGGCTGCAATACAAAAATACAAAAATGATGAAATAACACAAAATATCTTCCCTAAGTCTTTAGATGATTTTACTTTAGGACTTACGCACTCACCATATAAACGGAATACTGGGATTCGCCATTTCTTTCCTTAAGTAATCACTTAAAAGCCTTTCTTTTTGTTGATAAA
>JAYWGL010000044.1:0-5989 GCA_043778275.1 Minisyncoccota bacterium | reverse complement strand
TATATAATTTGGGGGAAAACCAAAAATATGTACAAAAATAAAAAAATATCTATATACTTCCCTTGTCGCAACGAATCAAATCACCTAAATCAAGTTGTCGAATCCGTCCCAAGCTTTGTTGATGAAATTATCTTGGTGAGTAATAAATCCACTGATAACACTGAACAAGTAGCTAGCACAATATGCAGAAACAACCCTAAAGTCAGATTTATTATAGACAATCGCGAAATTAACGGCATTGGCTATGGTTTTGCTAGTATAACTGGCCTTATGAGTGCTACTGGAGATATAATTGTTTCAAGCGATGCTGATTTGACTTATCCATTAGACGTCTTGACTAATATCTTAGATCATTTTCTTGAAAACGAGATTGATTTTTTGAGCTGTAACAGGTATCCAATAAAAAGTAGCAAAATCCCCCTATTATTACAAATTGGAGTCAATACCCTAAACTTAGCTACTCACCTATTTCACAGAGTAAAAATTCAAGATATTCTATCTGGTATGTGGGTAGTTTCAAAAGATAAAAGAGACCTCCTAAATCTCGGTAAAGGTGACTGGAATCTATCGCCAGAAATAAAAATTAAGGCAGCTAGACATAAAGATGTAAAGTTTTCTGAATATCATATTAATCAAAATATACGAGCTGGATCAACCAATCAAAGCTATTTTAAGACTGGTTTTAATCATCTTCAATACATCATTGTTTCCAGTATGATCTAGGGGTCTATGCAGAATCAAGATAAGTCATTTCTAAGGTCTAATGCCATTGTTTTTGTTAGCAATTTAATTACATCAGTCGGTTCTTATATAATAGTAGTTTTGGCTAGTAGAATTCTAAAGACTGATTACAGCGCTTGGATTGCCTTAAGCGGAGCGGTAAATATTCTTGCTACCTTTACTAACGGAGTTCAAACAAGTATTACAAAAAGTATATCCCAGAATTCCAAAAACCCTCATCAAGTGGTTAATTTGATCAAGTTTTACGATAAAAGCTTATCTAAACTATTTCTTTTTGGGGTTTTGGTCAGTCCTGTAATTGCCTTGATGCTGAATTCGTTTCGAATAGATTTTGACTTTTTAGTAGTATTTTTAATCAGTTTGCACTTTTTCTCTTCGCCGTTTTTCTCATATAAGCAATTTGTATTATTATCCGTATCTAAGACATTAGAATACTCTGTTCTCAATATTCTATCAATATTTTTTCGGTTGGGAGGCTCTTTTTTAATTCTTATTTTAGGGTTGAAACTCCTAGCTCTGCCAATTGGTTTAATTCTAAGTTTAGTAATTGTTTTTTACATTTCTACTATATTTCTAAATAATTATCTAAAAAAAGTTTTAAACACCAATGATTATGAAAAAGAAGAAGAAAATATCGTACCTATAAAACTTAATGCGGAGGTAAAGCACCTAATACTTAATACCTTCAGTACATTAGGACTGATTTTATTTCTAAATATCGGGCCAATTGTAATTCAATTAAGCAATCTACAAAACCAATCAAAAGATTTACTAGCAATTTTATTTAGCTTCGGGCAAATTATTCATTTTGGGGCAATTTCGGCAGTTGGAACTTTAATCGTATCAGCAGCAAAAAGCTCGAACAAAAACATTTATTTATGGTCGGTTGGTATTGTTGGTAGTATTTCGATCTTTATCACTTCTCTCTTTTTGTTTTTTGGCAAAACCATTATGGAAATTTTTGGTCGTGGGCAGTTCTCTTGGGCGATATGGCTTGTATTCCTCTATGCTTTGTACATACTTCTGTATAATATAATATTTGTTACAATTCAATACCAAATCTCTCGTAATAGATATTTATCATCTTGGGTTTTATTATTAGGAGTAATCAGTCAACTAGTCTACCTTTTTTTGACCAACCAAAAAATAATCCAATTACAGAATGAAACAACAAGTCAAATACTTCCTTATATATTTATAAATATAGTTACAGCTGCCTTAAGTCTAGGTCTAATCTTAGTTTTTCCAAGAAGTAGATCCAATAACTAGTCGCTGTCTTGACAATCCAGTATAAGCAATTCACCATATGGTTATATACCAAACATCACTCTGAGTGTGCTTATGAACAATTACAACAGCAAGCTCTCCTCGATTGATACTTCGCAACAAACAATCATTACCAAAAAGTTTTCTCTTCGTCATAGTTTTCGAGCTGGAGCCATTGTCTGGGCAAAAGATAAGAATACTGGACTGGACTACTATATGGTTTTTAAGTCTTTTAGTCGCCCTATGAGAGGTATTCAATTACCAGGAGGCCGAGTCGAAAAACTAGAAAATGTGGCTGATACAGTTATCCGCGAAGTAGAGGAAGAGACAGGAATCAAAACTAATATAGTCTGCCCATTGGGTCTTATCTATCTCAACAACCCATCCAAAAGCTATTCTCGAGTCGAAATATACTACATTGTAAGGCCGATATACTCAGTCGATGTACGACGTAAATGGCATCACACCGACACAGATAAATCAGCTCAAAACCTAGAATGCTGGTATGTCCCAGTCAATAAAACCCCAGTAGAATTAGCCGCAGGTCAAGATCAAGTTCTCGAAATGTTTCGCCAATGGCTCAAAGAACACCAGCGTATAAATTATAATACAATCGAAAGTGTGAAATTTGCTCCAAATTCTGGTTATAGCAACTATAACAGTAGCAATTCTAACTATGGAAATCTCTTACCTCGTAATAACCTAAACGAAAGATCAAAAGGCTACAACCACTACCAAAACAACTATAACCGCAATCGCCAAAACCCTCGACCTTACAATCAATCCCAAGTCAACAACCTCGATAAATCTCTCGATCAATTAGGCAATGGGCGGATTTCAACCAATTCCTGGCGTAGTGGCAACACTAGAAATAACGGTAATTAATATGTCTGTCTGGGACGAGATAAAAAATAAATTAAGTATAGAAGATGTAATATCTGACTATGTTCCGATAAAACCTAAGGGGGTCAACTTCACTTGTAATTGTCCATTTCATAACGAAAAAACCCCAAGTTTGATTATTTCCCCCGAAAAACAGATCTGGCACTGTTTTGGTTGCGGTGCAGGAGGTAATATATTTGGATTTGTTGAGCTAATAGAAAATCTAACCAAAAAAGAAGTTCTCCAGAAACTTGCCGCCAAAGCCAGCGTCGAACTCAAGCCACTCCAAAAAAAACTAAAGCAAAAGACTTGGGACCCATCTCAAGCACCAGAGCAAGAACCAAATCTGGAAGAATATGAAGTCCAATATTCCCAAAGTACAATCACACAAGGCTTTGAACTCTTAGACTGGAGTGCTAATCTCTACCATAAACTTTTGCTACAAGCTCTTCAAGATCCGAATAATCATGTAAGTCAATATTGTTTTAAACGCGGCTTAACAAAAGAAATTATCACCAAGTTTCGCCTGGGATTAGCTCCAAACGATCCGATTATTAGTCAATTATTAATAGGTCGCACTAATCAACTTGAACTAGCCAAGGATTTGAGCCTGACTAAAGATTAACCTGATAGCTTCCGCTTGCTCAGCTAATTCTAACTGATCGCCGATCTGCCTAATTCCGCCTACCTCACCTTTTTCTATAGGGATAAGATGAAGGTGAAAGTGGGGGACTTCTGTCCCAACTACTGATAAGCCTATACGATTGACGGACAAAGCTTTTTGAATTGCTGGGGCTAATTTTTGGGCAGCTGAAAAAACAGCTTGGTAATAATTACTCGGAACATCAACGAAATAATCGACTTGAACTTTGGGGATAATTAATGTGTGTCCACGCCTTACAGGGTTAATATCCAAAAAGGCAATTACCAATTCATCTTCATAAAGCTTATAGCAAGGGATTTCGCCTTTTATAATTCGTGTAAAAATACTGTCAGGAGTTATATTAGTCATTTGACTAGAGGTTCAGATTATTTTTTTAATTTGTCAAAACTTATTTGACATATAATTTATATTGTTGTATATATATAACATATAGCTATATAAACTTAATATATTATAAAATGCCAAATCATAGTACATCCAAAATCTATAACCGCATTCAACTCTTTCGCACGGCTCACAATCTGAGTCGGCAAGAATTAGCAGATGCTCTATCAGTAAATTTTCAAACCATTGGCTATTTAGAGCGTGGTGATTACACCCCATCCTTGGAGCTAGCTCTCAAAATGTCAGCTTACTTCCAAATTCCTACCCAAGAGCTTTTTTCACTCACCCCTTTTGAAACCATTTTTCCAATTAATCCCAAGTAACTTTAACCCAAAAAAATTTAACCTTATGTCTATTAACTCAATTCTTACCCGCCGCATTTTGGCTTCTATTCTTTTCTTAGCTTCTACTTTTGGAGTGATTTTATTTCTACCTCACAATCCAATCATCCAAAGACTATGGGTCGGTAATAGTGATACAGCTGTTTATGCCCTTATAATTTTCTTGATGCTAATTATAGTTTTAGCTCTAATCGGGCTTCTAATTAGCCAAAATATTCACTTCGT
The DNA here is from genome assembly GCA_043778275.1 of Minisyncoccota bacterium. Taxonomy (GTDB): domain Bacteria; phylum Patescibacteriota; class JACMRA01; order JACMRA01; family JACMRA01; genus JACMRA01. The sequence continues at coordinate 1,486 of JAYWGL010000044.1, read as the reverse complement.
TATAACTTCCAAGGATCAAGACGAGCGAAGCCAGACAATAAAAAAAGATATAATCCTGAAGTCTTTTTCTGGGATATTTATAATTCTTATAGTCTGGTTTCGCGCCCAATATTTATTTACCTTTGATTCTATTTTTGCTATTTCTGGGACTTATAGACTAGCTCGTGATATGTACTGGAATGGGCTTGGTGGTTATTTTGTGTTAGTCCCTATTATGATTTTTCCTTTTGTAGTAGCCCTATGGAATGATACAGAAACGAAGCTAATTAACCCTTTTTTGAATTATGAAAATTTTATTATTTCTAGTTCCCAAATTATTCTTGTCCCGCTTATTATCGGATATACCTTTGGCAGTGTTGCCATCAGCGACTTACAAATGAGTTATCCAATAGAATACTATATGGAGAATAAAAGTGAAATAAGCCTACTTGGTGATTCTAACTTCGAGATTATTATTAATCCTCAAGAGCCCGAAATGGTAACAAGCAATAACGCCACCCAATTCTATAAGGGACAAATCACTACCGTGGGACTTGAAGAATCCCAAAAATCCAATACTCAAATACAAAACTCTATCTTAATCAACACATATTACCAATGGGATCTGACCCAAAAGATCTTTGGAACCCCCGACATAAAAATTTATATCAAGGATCTAAAATCTCTAAAACTCACCAATACCAAATCTGTAATAGTTAGAACAACTGATGGCAAGTGCTTAGATAAAAATAATCTTAAACTAATTCTGGAAGGTAATAACTTTCGTAACCTAGAACTGCCTTGTAATGCAAAGCCTCAAGACTTTAAGAATCTGGAAGATTTAAGGTTTAATTTAAGATATTAATAATTGTGTTATTATAGTTGTTCAAGGCTATCAAGAGCTAATCTAGAGATTATACGATCTATTGATGATATATTCCCATCTAGGTTCACATCTAACAGGCTATAGACATTAATGCGATTGTTACTATCAGTATTTCCTATTTTTAGCCCATAGACTTCTGGCTTAATTAAGGACTAATTTCTATGCTTTACTGTAATTTTATAATTGCCCGGTGGGAGTTTTTTTGTAAAAGGCTTTTAAAACTTAATTTTAGCCTTGTCAAAAAAGTACTCCTAAGCTAGGTTTTGGTTAGTATTAAAACCTATGGCAGCCAATCAAACAATAATTAACAGCTTAATTTCTGGGGACAGATCGGGATTAAATATAATTGTACTTGGTGCAGGGGCAACTTTATTAACCATCATTTTTCGTGTCATAAAAAATTTTAGACAATCCAAGAAGATAGATTGGTTCGAGGTTTGTCGAGTATTAGTTGTGGCTATGGGTTTTGGGTTTATTCTAGTAATCAGATTTGATAAGGATCTAAGCCTGTCAAAAGTTAACTGAACCTGTCTAGTTAATCTTGCCCAATATTAAAGCCTTGGTTTAGATAAGGCATTATGAAGTACTTTATCACCAAGGCTAAATTTAGTAAAATAAGTA
>JAYWGL010000043.1:0-6008 GCA_043778275.1 Minisyncoccota bacterium | reverse complement strand
ATCAGTTAACAAGTACTTTATCAAGATCTATTAATGGTTATTTATCCAACTACTTTAGAGCTATCTTTAGGTACTGTTTTAGGAATATTGGTAACTATGATTTAATTTCGTAATTGGGGCTTTTAGTAAATCCTCTTCTAACCTCCTTAGGTGTTCTAATCGGGTTTCTGGCTTTTTAAAAAAAGTTACCCAGCATATCCACTCGTTCTGGGCAAGAGGTGTTAAATCTGACCAGATTTTGGCTAGTTCAGAATTGTTATCAAGGATTTCTTGGATGTCTGGTGTGATCTGATGAGGAAGATCTTCTGTCATCTTTATTTATTCTTTCCTAATATTGCTATAAAACTACCCTTTGAATCTGCTCTTAAGATATTAGTATCATTAGTTAATTGGGTTGGTTTTGACAATTTTGTGATTGATTTGTCTGAACTTAATTGTCCGTACTTATTTTCACCCCAGCCCCATAAATTACCGTCTATATCTACCGCTAGAGAGTAATCATGAGAAGCTATAACCTGCTTCATTTTTGGTATATTATTCAGTTTTGTAGGGGTAAGAATTAGCTCTAATTCGCCAAGTCCTAATTCGCCAAGTCCATTATGACCCCACGCAAAAACTTCACCGTTATTACTAAGAGCCAAAGAATGTCTAAATCCAGAACTAACTTGCGCAATATTTGTGAGATTGGGGATAATTGTGGGTTTTTGTGAATTTAGGTTATTTTCATTATTTCCATTACCTAGTTGACCATAAAGATTACATCCCCATGAATAGACAAAATCATTAGAAATTGCCATAAAATGACCGTAACCACTTGAAACTAATTTTACATTGCTTAACCCTTCAATTTTTTTTGGTGTCTTGGCTAGTAAATTCATATTAACTTCAGACTGGGGCACGCAGTCAGTATAATTGATAGGTTCATCTGCCGTAGCTCCTAATTTGTCATAATAAGTTCCTGTCAATGTCGCACTCTTTCCAATCAAATCAATAGTAGCTTTTAGCTTATCAGCATCACTTTGCTGGCAACTTCCACCGACTCCCCAAAGATCTCCTGTATCAGTTATAGCAAAGCTTGTGCGATACCCTGCATTAACTGACACTATATTTTTTGGGAAGTTAATTTTAACTGGTGAAGTTGAGAATTCAAAATTTGGTATCACTTGACCTAATTGATTACTAAGATTGAGCCCCCAACCATAGACATCGCCAGTTTTTGTAATTGCCAAAGTATGGTGTTGATTCGCTGAGATAGAATTAACGGAAGTTAATAATTGGTTTTTTGTAACTTTATCATAACTTACTAGGCGGGTTCCCGCACCGATCTGACCTGATCGATTATCGCCAAAGCTATAAAGGCGCCCATTTTTATCAAGTATTGTTGAATGATTGTAGCCAGTGACTACAGTTGACTCTTCAATATTTTCAATACCTTCAATCCCTATAGTATTTTTGTCTTTGAAAGTTATTTTATCATTAAAATTATTCTTTAGACCTAATTGGGAGAATTTATTACTTCCCCACAACCTATAAGAATATGAATTTTTACTAATAGTTTCATTGTTTTTAGTCTGGAAAAATCCTAAATTATTAATATTAAAACTGATTATTAATAAAATACTTACCAGCGATATAAGATATAAAAAAGTTGTTTTGTTGAAAATTTTATTCATAAAAAATATAGGTTTTTAAAAAAATTAATGTCTGGGATTGCAACTAGGTAGGGCTTGTAACTTTTGAATATCTTGTAACTTTTGATTTTTTAAAAAAACAATAAAATAGAAACAGACCAAAGTCAAGAAAATTGAAATATAGTTAAAAGTTTGACTAGATCCTATAACCGTCCATAACCAACCGACGAGTAACGAAGCGATCAGCAAACCAAGGGATTTTATACTTTCATATAGCCCCATTCCTAGCCCAACTGAACTATCCTTAATATTGACCGACACCCACGAAGTTGCGATAGCTTGATTAAGACTCCCAAAGATTGAATATAATAAAAAGGCGATGAAAATAAGCTCAATCCCAATATTTTGACTAAATAAATAAGCAGCTATACTATAAAAAATTAAACCTAATGAAAAAATATATTTATAACCAATTTTGTTTATCAGGAGACTTATTGGATATGAAAATAGCGCTAAACATATATTGTATAATATGTAGCTCATAATTGTCATTATGTTACTTATACCAAGCTCCTTTAATCTTAAAATCAAAAACATATCTGAGGCATTAACAACTGCTAACAAGAAAAAGCCTAGCAAAATTTTTTTGTATTCTAAACTAGAACTAATAAAAAAGTTTTTGTATCGCTGGAAAATATTTTCTTTATTTTTGTTTATATTTTCTGAGGTAAGTTTAATATTCTCTTCTTTTTTTTGGGGAACTTTTGGTAACAAAAAAGTTAAAGCCACAGCAATTAAGCCAGGAATTAGAGTTAGTCCAAAAATAATTTGAAATAATTTTATATTAGAATCTAGTGGCGTAGATTGAAAAAAAGTATTAGAAAGCCCAACCATCAAAACTAGAGTAATAATTGGCCCGATAAAAGCCCCAAAACTATCTAAGGACCTGTGGAAAGCAAAAGCCCGTGAACGAGTCTCTATATCAGAGTTAAGAGCAATCAAACTATCTCGCGGCGAGGTGCGAATACTTTTGCCAAGCCTATCAAAAAACCTGCCTGCAAAAACTGTCCCAAAAAAAGTATTCGCTCCTATCATAATGCGGCTAACGGTACTTAACCCATAGCCAAATTTTACTAATCGAGTATATTGCCCTGTCTTGTCAGCAATATAACCAAAATAACCCTTGAGAATTCCCGTTCCAGCCTCGGAAATACTCTCTATTAAACCAATTTGGAATGCGCCGTATCCAATTGTACTAAGATACAAGGGAATAATCGGATAAAGCATCTCACTAGCAATATCTGTGAACAGACTTACCAGGGATAGTATAACCAAAGTTGGGGTTAGAAATTTGAAATTCATATTTGTTTTCGTATGAATTGGATATTAACTAACTTTGATATTCTTGGCAAGAACGGTAGTATTTTAACTATATGAGGAAATAAGAAGGGAGGTAATAAGTGTTATTAAATTAATTAAAAATCCAGCTACAGCAATTCCAAACGTAAACAGACTGTGCATATACCTTTCCTTAATGAATAAATACCATTGAAGGATTAAACCTAAAAGTATATACAAACTCCCAATTATATACGGAATAAAATATACAAGTGTTGATAAAGGTACACCCCTGAAGTTAATGAGCAAATACATTAGAGTCAAAATTAGTGTACAAGTTAAAGTGGCTGTAATAGCTGTAACTATTACCGCTATTAAACTTGGAATTTTGAAGACTTTTTGATTAATTAAATCTTGCTCTTCGTTCCCTTGGGTTGTAGGATTGGTCATAATAGATGTTTTTATCGTTCTTTTTACGATTACTTTATTAAGTCTTTAAGCTCACTTGTGAATCGGGAAATTTGATCTTGAAGGTATTTAATTTTAACTTTTTTTGCTTCTAGGGAGTTACTTTTCTCGCTTCTAATATGCGGGAAAGTTACGCATTCGCGAATGTGTTTGCCGAGTAAAAAACTAATAAGTCGCTCACTGGTACCAAAGCCTGACATAGGAGGCATACCGTATTCCATAGCACGGACATAGCTGACATCCATAAACTGGGCTTCTTCATTACCATTGTCTCGAGCTTCTTGTTGTTTCACAAAACGATCATATTGATCTATTGGGTCATTAAGCTCTGAAAAAGCCTTGCCAAGTTCAGCTCCCCCAGCTACAATCTGCCATCGTTGGGTTAATTCTGGATTCTTAGGATCTCGCTTCGCTAATGGCTCTAACGCTACTGGCGGTAGGGTTAAGAAGAAAGGACTAGTTGTATTGACGCGGGCTTTTTTCCATAATTTATCTAATAATGTAGCAGTACCATCTTCAACTCTAACATCTAGTATATCGTTTTGCTTGCACAGATCAACTAATTCCGCATCGGATTTATTCTCTGTGTCAATTTTACCAAAAGAGAAGTGCCTCACCGCCTCAAAGTATGGAATCTTGGGCCAACCCCCTTCAAGTTCCCAGTTATTAACTTTGGCTTCTTCTTGACTACACCACTCCCCCCAGTTAATAGTTGCTCCGTTATAAGCAATTTGAGTTTGGGTTCCTAGGATTTCTTGGACTATACGTTGATACACTCGTTTACAGAATTTAGCTGCCCATACATAATCAGTGTAAGCACAATACCATTCAATTTGTGAATATTCTTGAAGATGTTGAGGGCTAGATCCCTCGTTACGAAATATTCGACCAATCTCAAAGACTCGCTCAAACCCACCCGCGACAAGCTTTTTAAGGGGTAGTTCAAGTGAAAGACGCAGATACATTTCTTGATCTAATTCGTTATAGAATGTAGTGAAAGGCTTAGCTTCTGCCCCACCAGGAATCATCTCAAACACAGGGCATTCAACCTCAAGAAAACCTTCTTTCTTCATTTCATCCCGCCATATACTCCAGTGGATTGCTTTGTAACGCACGATATCTCGTACAGATAAACCGTCATCATCTACTGTGTTCATCTTGTAATCACTAGCTCGATCGAGATAGCGGGCTTCGATATTACCATATTCTAATTTGTCTGGGAGCGGTCTAAGTGCCTTGGTCAATAAAATAACTTGGGTAGCAAATAAACTATTTTCACCGGCGATAGTTGTGTCTAAGTAACCACTCACTTGGATATAATCACCTTCTTCTATTAGAGATCGAAAAGCCTTATAAGTTAACTCTTTATCTGCACTTAATAAATCATTTTCTGGGTTCTCTGGATTCTGGGACTGAGGTAGATCTTCGGTTTTTAGAACAACTTGAAAGCCATCTGGAAAAGACTCATCTTCTAGTGTTGCAAACGAAATTTTACCACTGCCTCGCTTTGATTTGATACGACCTGCTATGATAATTTTTTCCAGAGTTTGATTTGATTTTATGCTCTCAAAGTTATCTTTTACTTCTTTTAATGTAAAATCTCGATCTGACTTTACTGGGTAAGGGTCAATACCCAAGCTTTGTAATCTTTCTAATTTTTCGATGCGTAGCTTTCGTTGGGTTTCTATGCTTGAGGTATTTAGGCTTATTTGGGTCATAATAGTTTTAATTTAAGACTATAAAAGGATTTTGGCAAGTATTGTCAGATATTGTTTTGTGAGCTATTATAGGTGAATAAATTCCAAACAATCCAATTTATTATTTATTTGATATGATATTAACTCACGAAACTCTGAAGGAAGATCAGTTTATGTTCCTCGAAAACCTAGACGCAGAATATAAACAAGGTATGCTTGCGCTTAATTCTCTAGGTGAACACACAGTTACTTTTTATGGTGGTTCTCGTGTTGAGATAGGCTCAATAACTTACCAGGCTATGACTGAGATAGCTAAGCAATTTGGTAAGCTTGGATGGGGTTCTGTTACTGGGGGAGGGCCTGGAGTAATGAGTGCAGCTCTAGAAGGTGCTAAAATTGGCGGAGGTAAGACAGTAAGTTTTATGATTAGTATAAAAGGTGAGCCACCATTTAGTAATCCCGATATTGGGATTTGTTTTGATAATTTTAGTGCTAGAAAATATTGCTTAAGGCAAAGTGATGTCTTTATCTATGCCCCTGGTGGAATAGGTACACTTGATGAATTAATGGAAAATTTGACCCTGATGAATACTGGGAAAGCTCCAAAAAAACCAATTTTTTTATATGATAAAAGCTTTTGGCAGCCTTACACTGATTGGTTCAAAACATTAGTAAACAAAGAAAAATTAGCCGATGAAGATTTTTTAAAATTGTTTCATATAGTTGATTCACCAAAAGAAATTTTTGAAATCCTTGGTTTATAACTATAGGCAAGTTGAACCTGTCTAGTTAATCCACCTACCCCACATCACAACCGTAACTTTATTCCTGCAAGCAAGGTCATAGCCTCTAAACTCTCTACCAGTCTTTCATC
>JAYWGL010000042.1:0-6103 GCA_043778275.1 Minisyncoccota bacterium | reverse complement strand
AATACCTACCGACAAAGTGATGTCAATATGGATGGTATTGTGAATGCCCAGGATAGAACATTGTCTAGATTGGCTAATGAGGCGGTAGAATCAATATAGAAAACACTTTTTAGGTAAATTACAGACCAAGAACCCGTTGACAAAAAAGCTTTGTTGGACTAGGTTTTTGGTACTGGGGATATCTTAGGTTTGACAGCTGGTCTCAATTAATTAATGTGCCATTAAAGTTGGAATACTTCAAAAATTCCAAACCATAAATGCAACAACAAAAACTGCAACTGCCTTTAGCGGTAAGCTTTCTGACTTCGCTCAAAACTTAGTTAGCAACTGTCTTACCACTATGGGCGTACCCGATCAAACTACTAAATATCAATTTGCGTAAGCACGATATTAGAGTGCTAATCCCTCCAGATAGTTTTAATCGACATCTGGTAGTTTGAACCATTGGGTACTGGACTAAGCTGACCCTGTACTTGGAGTTATATTAGTCTTAGTCAAAACAACAATACAAGTAACTTAATATTATTTGCTAATTAGTAATATTGAGGAATCCAATTAGCGGTTGTCTTAGAGCTTGCGTCAATCATTATCTAAGCTAACCATAAAACAATATATTGACTAAGTTTTTGGCCTATCAAAACATTAATTAATTAGCCAGTTGGACGAGGGTGCGAATCCCTCTATCTCCACCAGACACGCTTAAGGCGTTTTTTTTGTGCATTAATGCGATTAGACTGCTAAAAACTAAGGTGCAGTACTTAGATTTTAAATCAACTATAATTTTTTCATCTAGTATTAGATGTAGCAGTACTTTTTTGTGGTCTGGCTCTACTTCTTGATAAGTGCGGTACAAGTTTTGATATAAGCCTAAAATGTATTCAATTTTTGGGCCTATGTCTTCTTTTGGAGTGGTAATCTGAGCTATCTGAGACGCAAGATTACGGTTCTCAATATCGAGATTGTCAATCATTTCCTCATAGTTTTTGATTAAGATTTTGGAATCAGTTTCAATGGTTTTTGCAACTAGCTTTTTGATCTGAGACTGGTTATCTCTGAGTCTGCTATTTAGTTTGTCAATTTCTTTGTACTTGTTAATCTGATGATCGTCGACCATATCCATCAGCATCTTTTGTAGTAGTTCAAAAAACTCGGGTTTAGTGGTCAGATCCTTGAGCTTATCAAGAATCATTGCTTCAATTACATCTAATCGAATATTATTACTTCGGTCTGGGCATAAGCGGGTACCACAGAAGTAATAGGGGGCTTTATATCCTTTACCGTTGGATTTGAGGACATAGCTTAGATTTTTATTACATTTGGCACAGGTTAAAAATCCACGGTGATAGAAGATTTGGTCATTGGTTGTATTATACAACTCTGGCCTGACTCGAGTCTTAAGTTTATCTAGAATACGCTGGTGAATCTCAAATGAAATTATTGGTTCGTGTTGAGCCTGAATTAATGAAACCCCCCAATCTTCCTTGATTAAATATCCAGCATACAGTGGATTGGTCAAAATATTCTTAGCTCCGTCAATTTTGGCAACTTTTATGCCTTGACTTTTAAGTTTTCGGTGAAAATCAGCTATCGACTCATTATTGGTAGCAAATGATTCCAATAACTCCTTAATTACGGTGCTTTGAGCGTTCTTTTGAGGCATCTGTCCACGGTCATATCCAACTGGGCAATTAAAGCACCAAAACCCTTGCTGGACTCTTGAGAGCATTTTTTGACTAACTTGCCTGGCATTTTGTTGTCTCATTAACTGACCTGTGGATATTGCAATGGTAAGCATAAACCAACCTTCGGGTGTAGTCGTATCAATAATCTGATTAAGACAGATAATGCGACATTTCATAGCTTCAATTTGTTTCATTGTATCGAGTCCTTGGACGGTATCTCGAGAATACCTTGATATATCATCAATGATGATAGTTAGCCCGGGATTCTTCTTACAGAGTTTAAGCATTGATTGAAATTGTTCTCGAACCATAGTTGATCCCGTGATGGATTCTTTGAATACTTCTAAGACTTCGAGTCCTAGACTTTGGGCCTTGCGATTACAGCGTTCCTCTTGAGATTCAAGACCGTGTCCTTCAGTGGATTGTTTGATTGAAGAGACTCGACAATAGATTACACATTTTTTATTTTCGATAGTAGAAATCATAAATAGTTTAGATTTTGGTATATTTCAATCCAAATACAATTTTTCTTATTCTGTCCAGTAGTGTACCGCACTTTTTTTGACTTTTGGTTTTGGGTGAAAATATACTCAAAAAGAGTCAAAAAAGTTAGCAATGTACCTTTTTTTAGGTGCTTTTGACCTAATTTTAAGACAAAGCACAGTTTAATCATACTCTTATATCCGTATAATTTAGCTTATACGACTAAGAATGTTTTTGAGTAGTTTTGATAATTTAAACCGCACCGAATTCGAGGCTGTTAGTTAATTCCATTTTGGCAAAATAAAAACCCCTTGGGGGGTTAATAACTTATTTCATCATCAAGAGTAATTTCCTCGATAGATGACAGTTTGCCGTCATCGTGGGTAATGTCTTTATATACCCATTTTTTTTCTAGGCTGATTATGTACTTTCCAGTACATCTTTCTAGGTGTTTTAGATACCTGCTCGCAGGTAAATGGCAAACACTTTTTGTCCAGTTTTCTGGGACGAGAAATGTTTGGAAATAACTTTTTTCTAAGGCTTCAATAGCCTTGATTTCGCTTCTGTGAAAGCTTACGATTGCACAACTTGAATCGTTGTTGTCTGCTCGTAGTTTATAAATTTTGTTTCCTATATTTCCATCTATATTGATGGTTTTTAAAAGAAAATTACCTATTTGGGGGTTTTCTTTTTTTGTTTCGTGTGGTCTACGAAAACTATAATGAGGGATAATCCCTCCGTTTTCTATTATTTTATAATCTTCCTCTTCATCGCTAAAGGAAGATTCAATTTTTAATATATAATCAAATTGACTAAATATTTTTTTAACGATATTTGTAATAAAAGTTTTTGCTACTTCTTTTTCTGTAAAGAAATAGCTATGTTTTCCCTGATTGTAGGAATTTAGATCTGTATCGACCCGATAAATTTTTGACATATATATTTTAATTTTTTTTACTGTTTTTTAATATATGGACAATCGCCCATATTACCCATCCGCAGATCGAGAGACCAACGAGATTTGTTGGGTCAACCTGGTAAAGGCATAGGGTTAAATACCCTACTGAACCTATAGTCATATATATGAGTATATACAACACCCAAGGTTTAGGGCTTTTGATTGGGACTGGTGGTGGTGGGTCGATTGGTTTTGGGGCTGGGATAAACTCCAGTTTTTTTGGTTTTGTTGGAACTAATTTAGTTAATTGATGTCCATAAGAAGTATTAAACTCACTATAGATTCCACCATATTTTTTAATTAGTTTTTGGATTTTGCTTGAAAAATGACCCTTATCGGAGTCCGAAAAGTTGGTAATGGTTGCAAAGTCAATCGCTTTTTGCCACTCAAGATTATCAAGTAAAGAGTCTAACTTGACCCTGCTTAAATGGCTAAAAGTCTTCTGGGACTCCCTGTATTCTTCAAGGGCTTTGAAATAAGCATTGGAATCAATGCTGTCATCTTCACCCCTAAACTGTTCAAGATGAGGCTCTTGAATTTGGTTTTTTGGATTACTCATATAATAATTAGTTAATGGTTTCTAATCAGTATTATTCTGATTACCTCGGCAATAGAAATACCGTCTATTTTTGCCCTATATTGAAGGGCGTTAAATAGTCGGTAATCTAACCGAAATTTGAATAGTTTTTTTGGTGGTTTTTTCATTTGCTTCTTGAGTTTAAATTGTTATTAGTATTAAGCGAGTGTCTAAATAGGAAGCAACCCCGCTTTTTGCTTTTTTTTATCTTTTGACCCCCTCCCCCCTCCCCCCTGGGGGGGTAAAATACCAAAAATTAAAAAAATAATTAGAAAATACTAATAGCTTCTTTAATGTTAGATATTATCTACTCACACAAGTGAGGGGTTGCTTAGTTATTATTTGTAAGCTATATATGATAACTATAAATAGTAATTAAACTAATCAGGAAGGACGGTTACGAAATCGTAACTAACAGGGTCTATTTCTAGACCACAAAGATAAATTTTAGTTGGCTTTTTTTGGTCAAAAAAATTTCTATCTGCTTGGGTGATTTTCCAGTCTGGATATTGGCGTTTTACTTTGACATTAACTGTTTGGTTATCAGTCAATATATATACATCAGGCTCTAAGGCACTGATTAAAATTTTAAATATTATCATAAAAAGTAATTTCTTGAGCCAAGGCAAATGCTTCGGCTTCTTGGTGAGTAAGTTCTAACTCCAAGTCGCACTCCAGATCCGAGATTAGACAAATTCCCAAAACTATCATAGATTTGTTTTGAGATTTTTTGATTGGAGTTTCATTTAAGACAGGGGTTACTACCCTGTTTTTGTTTGGTGTTTTGGTGGACATATTTGTTTTTGTTTAAGTGTACGATTTTTTCGTACTGTTAAATAAGGCTTAAATTGCCTATCTTAGCCCCCGTATTGGTGAGGGGAGCTAGGTAGAGAATCTTAATCTTCAATAAACGGGCTTTCTGTTGTTAGCAGGCTAAGCATATTTATTTTAGTAATTTTATTTGCAATTTCAATTTGAATTGATTCTGATAGTTCAGAATTTTCATCAGACATAAAAGTGTATTTCGTGTCATTCATTGTTTTGCCTTTTCGAGTTATGGCAACGTCAAACTTTGTCCAATCAGACTTGTTTTTCATTTTTGATCTAACTATTGTCATTAGGTAGTCTTGAATAGATTTGGTGGCACATTCCCAAATTTGCACACATTGCAAATCTTGGTTCCATATCAAGAATGCCCAAGTTGGTCGCCTTGCGATTGATCCATCACCTGGGTCGGGAGTTGGAATTCTTTCAAAATTACCTTCTGAATTTTTGATAAATTCTACAAAGTATGAAATTACTTCACTTGGTGTTGTAAGAATCCTGATGAGGTATTCACCCTCTTCTTTCATTTGAAAGTAGTTTGTCTTTGTCTTTGGTGCTTGATATTCTGTATCGAATGGTTTTGCTGTGGTTATTGACATATTGTTTGTCTAGGCGATAAATTGCCTATCCTAGCCCCCAAGTAGAGGCTAAGTAGATAATTTATTGGTATTTTTGGATAGAGGCTTGAATAATTGCCAAGACCTCTATCAGGGCTAAATCAGTAAGCTGTTTGACTGATTGATACCCAAGTCTTGTCTTCAGGGTATCTATGGCAAGGTCACGGGGCTTACCCGCAAGCTCACACCAAGTATTTATTGAGCCGTAATAGGCTCGTACTAGCTTAGTGCGGTAAGTGATGGTTGGTTTTGACATATTCTTTGACTAAACTATCGTAAGTTAGCTTTTTTGGATTATTTTTAAACTGGTAAGCCAATCTCTTGGCTGTTACTTGCTCCTTGGTGGAGAAGTATTTTTTTACCAGTTTGTTGATTGCACGGGTAATTTGGTTGATTTTGGACATAGGCTATGAAAGTTTTAGATTATTAAAATATTCCCTTGAGAATTGGGGCTTAAAAGAACTTTGCCTTGCGTGATAGACAAAGTCGGGATTAGCCTCGATCACGGGCTTGAGATGACTGATTATTTTACTAACATTTGTCTTAGTAAGACACTCTATCGGATTTAGTCCGATTCTTGAGCCATCAACAAACTCAGGATGATTGGTTAAAAAAGACCTCCAGTAGAAGTCTCTTTTTTGTTCCCAAGAGCTTGGATTAAATTTGTCGGTAAGCTTAATCTGGCAATATCGCCAAAATAAGCCTCGGACAAATCTAAATTGAGCCTCGGTGGGAGGGTTGCTTGGATAGTATTGTTCTGACATTTTTTGCTATTTGTGTTAAAAATTTGCTCGACAAAAGTAACTTTGTAGAGCGTTTATAATGGGTTCTGATAGATGCTAAACTAAGTTTGACAAGAATATTAATCTTGTTTAGCCTGTAATTAGTAATTGAGGCTAACACCTAACAGATATCACCCTTCATTGGGTGCTTTTTGTTGCCTACTCTATCCCTAGAGTAG
>JAYWGL010000041.1:0-25948 GCA_043778275.1 Minisyncoccota bacterium | reverse complement strand
ATACCCCTGAAATCTATGGCTGGAATGGAACAACTGTAATGCGATACAATAATTGGATGTCAGGTAACCCAACCAAGGCTTGGCAACAAGATATCCCATTTATCCTTAATCCTAATAACCCTAATGATATAATGAATTCGACAAGTTATTCGACTTTTGCCCAGGTAGGAGATTTGATATTTATGTCTCGTAATCAAGAGTGGACTAATAATCGTCCATATGGATTCGTTCGAGTAATACGAGCCAGTGACGGAGTATTTCTTGGAGATCTTGAAATTCCAGCTAACGACCAATCCAACAGACCAGACGGTCCAAAGTCGATGCGAGCAATCAAAAACCTGGATGGAACATACACAGTATCCCAAATTGATGTTACCAGATCTAAGGTCAGAATGTGGCAAGTAATTCCAGATAATATTGTACCAGTTTCTAGCTCTAGTAGCTCAGTTGTAAGCTCTCCTGCAGTCAGCTCAGCTTCAACTTCTTCTGTTATGAGTTCAAGTGTTGTGTCTTCATCGACATCTTCATCCGTTGTCTCGTCTATTAGTTCATCAGCAGTAACCTCTTCAAGTCCAAGCACAGCAGTCAGAGAGTATAAAAAAGTACCTGATAATTTTGTCAATGGTGGTAGTCTTGGTGGTAGTGTATATAATTTAGCAAATACATCCGGAGCGATTACTGGAGCTAGTGATTTGTCAGCAACTGCAACCCCAGCTTGGAATAATAATGGAATGTTCTTTGAATTCAATGTGATGGATAATACTTTAAGCACAAACAACTCTGCAGATTCCTACAACCAAGACGGTGTTGAGATTATGCTTGATACTAACAATTCTAAGGGTTCTAACTACGATGGAGTTAATGACTGTAAATTTGCCTTTACTTATAGCGGCGTTGGTAACAATGCCTTTAGTAATGGTCAAGGATCTAATTGCACCCTTACGGGAACTAATGTCCTCAAGACTGGAATCGCAGGTGGTTATAAAATAAATATCTATATTCCATTCTCGGCAATTGGTGGCAGCGGTACAGATAATCAAATTGTTGGTTGGGATGCCCAAGTCAATGACAGTGATGACAATACAACACGAAAAGGAGCTGTTACACTAAATAATCCAAATCTTGGCAATATCTGGAACATACCATCTACTTGGGGAACTGCTAAATTGTTACCTTTGGGAGCTAATGTATCGTCATCATCGGCTATATCATCTTCTGCTATGACCAACTCAAGTGTAAATAGTATAATAAGCTCAGCTGTTAATACCCAAACCCCCCTCAACCTAAAAGTAAACCTCCAAGGATCTTACAACACTTCCACAAACTCAATGAAAACAACCTTAAAAACCAAGAACTTAATTCCATTAAATCAACCTTACAACAATTCAACCTTTAATTACACTGGAACAGAAACAACTACAGCAAGTACAATGCCATCTAATACAGTTGATTGGATATTATTAGAATTCAAAAACTCTAGTGGAGTAATTACTGCCCGTAAAGCAGCCCTGCTCAAATCAGATGGTACAGCAGTCAATAGCGATGGATCTAATCTAACTATCCCATCAACTCTAACAGCTGGAAATTACCAATTAATAATAAGACATAGAAATCATCTTGCAATAGCAACTAATACAGCTCTTAATATAACTCTTGGAACTCCTACTACAATAGACTTCACTAACAATTCTAATGTAAAAGGATCTAATCAAGCAATGTTATCCAACGGAACTTACGGACTAAAACAAGGAAATGCCAATGGTAGTAATGCCATTAATTCCCAAGATAGAGTAGCAATTAGAGCTAGTAGCGATCAAAACAATGTTTATAACTCTCTAGACATTAATATGGATGGAATTATTAGTTCCATTGATAGAATTATTAGTCGGACTCTTAATGATGGAGTTGAGAATATTTAGAAACTTCTTAATTTACTAATAAAAGAAAAGAACCCCTTAATTGGGGTTAGTTTTTTGGCTTGCCAATATCTAAAACTTCGACCAAAATCAACCAGTTATAACCTTGAGTACATATTTTTCAATGACTAATCCTCAAAAGCCTACTAATCCTAATTCAAATCCTCAGTCTAAAGTAGCCTCTGCAGCTAGGTTACCACCAACTAACTTTGGACAGGCTAATATTGATATTGGAACTAATTTACAAGTTAATTCTACAGTTCAAGGTAGCTATGGTAATTGGGATAACAAAGGAAGGGTGGGTGATATTGTATACAATCCTGCAAGTGTAGTTGGTTCAATTACACCTCCGCCAAAAGTAGTACCAAGTGGAATTATAATTCAAAATACCGATAGTGACTTTATTAACCAAGCAATTAATCAACAATCCAACATTAAACAAACTAACTTCGATCAACCGATTAATGCTGATAATTTTCAAGTGAGTCAAACAACTCCAACTAGACCAGAATTTCTGACGCGTCAAGATAATCAGACCAATGTTCAGGCGAGCCAAGATCAGTACCATCCTATCCCACATACTTTTTCTCCAGTAGGAAGCGTTCCTTTAATGGACGCTGTAGAAGAGCATCCTGAGTATATTTCTTTATCTAGTCAGTATAATCCAGTAACTTCTCGGGATCGACTCAAGAATTTAATTGCTTCTAATAGGCTACAAAACACCAATCTTAGAGGTGTAAGCTCTGGTATATCCAATCCACAGGGTAGTTCGGGGCAGCTCGGCGTGGGTCAGGTTTCAGTACCCTTTAACAGTCCCATTAACCAGCCAATAGTTACAAAGACCCAACAAGTTTCTACTCCTGTTAATCTCAATAACAACATCCCGTCGCCAGCTGTCCTCAATGCCAAAACTATTAATACCAAGAAACCAGGTTTCTTTGATGCTTTATTCGGTAATAGTAGGCGATCCAAAGGTCCGAAAACCTCAACTACAGCTGTTAAGGTGTTATCCAAGCCGATGCCTATTTTGGATAAAAACTCGCCAGAGTATCTTAAGACTCTCAATCCAGCAGAGCTCCGAAAAGAAGTTATCAAAACTGAAATCGAAATCCAAAAAGCTTTAATTGAAACCGAAAAATCTTACCGTGAAGGTATTACTAATATTCGTGATTTAATCTCCCCTTCGGCAATTAATATTAATAACGGATTTATACAGGTGAATACCAAATTAGTTCGATCATTCTTTGTTCTAGTTTATCCTCGTGTGATAATGTCGGGATGGTTAGAAGGGTTGGTTAATGCCGATATGGAACTTGATATAAGTATTTTTGTCTATCCTCGTGATAGTAGTGAAGTCTTAAGAGAACTTAAAGGAAAGGTTGGTAAAATTCAAGCCAGCCTTCAGCTTAACAGTGAACAAGGCAAGGCTCGTGATCCTCAGCTAGAAACAGCTTATCGTGATGTTGAGGGGTTACGGGATGCTATTCAACAAGGTGTTGAAAAATTCTTCCGTGTAGGGGTCTATATTCAGATATATGCTAACACCCCAGATCAAATGGAAAAAATTTCCCAGACAATTGAAGGTATCCTAAGTCAGCAAAATATTTTAATCAAGAGATCCGCTCTCCAGATGGATGATGGTTTTAATTCTTGTTTGCCTATATTGATGGATAATCTAGATGTGGTTTCCAATATGAACACTTCGCCACTTTCGGCTTGTTTTCCTTTTGTTTCATCTGATCTTTCTTCTGATGGAGGTATTCTATATGGTATTAATAGACATAATAGTTCTTTAATTATTTTTGATCGTTTTGAACTTGAGAATGCTAATTCACTTGTTTTTGCTACTTCTGGAGCTGGTAAATCTTTTGCTGTAAAGCTTGAAATTCTAAGATCTCGTATGCTTGGAATAGCTGTAATTGTAATCGATCCTGAGCAAGAATATAAAGTTCTGGCGGATTCTCTCGGTGGGGTCTTTGTCAATTTTAGTCTTAATTCTAATAATCGTATCAACCCTTTTGATTTACCCAAGCCACTTCCAGGAGAGAGTGTGAGTGATATTATTCGCTCGGCCATCATCGATCTTATGGGACTCATGAACTTGATGTTAGGTAAGCTTAACCCAACGGAAGTCAGTATAATGGAAAAAGCCATTCAAGAATGTTATAACAAAAAAGATATTACAAGCGAATCAACCTTAGAATCGATTATTCCACCAACTATGTCAGATCTTGTAGAGATACTCCAAGGTATTGTGGGTGGAGATAGCTTAGCTCAGAGATTATATCGTTATACCGAGGGTACTTTTGCTGGTATTTTTAACAAGCCTACCAACCTTAATATTGATAATGATTTTATTGTCTTCAGTATTCGCGACCTTCAAGAAACACTTAGACCAATTGCCATGTATATTTTACTTAAGTATGTCTGGACAGAAATTAGATCTAATCTTAAGAAGCGTATTCTTGCTATTGATGAAGCTTGGATTCTGATGCAATATGAGGACAGTGCCAGATTCTTGTATGGCTTAGCCAAGCGCGCACGAAAATACTACCTGGGTATTACTACCATTTCACAAGATGTTACTGATTTTCTATCTTCGCCACTTGGGAAGCCGATTGTAACTAATGCGGCGATGAAGCTCTTACTTAAGCAATCGAGCGCTGCTATCGATCAAGTTGCCGATACTTTTGCACTGACTAGTGGTGAGAAGCAAGTTCTTTTGCAATCAGAAGTTGGGCAAGGAATTTTCTTTGCTGGTCCAAGGCACGTTGCCATTGAGATTATTTCGTTCCCTCGTGAATACAGTATTATCACAACTAATCCAAAAGATATTCTGCAGCAGGAGCTTAAAGGTAAGTAAGAATCCTTTACAAGATTGATATTCTTACCTAAGTTGGTTATATATGCCTAACAAATCTAGTAATCTAAAGAAGATTTTTCGAGTGATCATTCTTTTTACTCTCTCAGCTGCTTTAGCTTATTTAGCTAAGTTTAAGATTTTTTCGCTTAATTTTGAATTTTTATGGTCTTTATATTTACCTGTTCAGACTGCAGGCTGTGTATTTGCTTTTGACTATCTAGTCGATTTGATTGACTTTGAAGAGATAAAAGAATTAGAAGGTATTAATCGTTATATTTACAAAGTAGCTCTGTGTCTTATGGCAGGGCTTTTTGCAATAGCATTGGCAATTTTTTTGAGGTAATGTTTGTGGTATAATTTTATTATGATTATAAACAATACTAACAAATAGCTAGGCGGTGTAATCATTGCTGTAATTATCGGAGTTGGCTTACTCTGGGCCGGAAGTCAAGCTGTTCAATATTTTGATAAAAATCAACAAATTTCAGTAGAGCAAGATCTAGAAGAAGAAAAAGCTACCGTAAATAGTATTGAAAATACCCAAAAAATAGAAAACAAAAAAATTATAAGAATTGATAGTAGAGAAATCAAACTTGAAAATGGGTTAAAATTACCAATAACCGACAGTGCAAAAAATAGCTGCCAAGTTGGCGATATGATAAAAAGTTACGACGATGAAAAAGATTCTTTGATTTGCCAAGTGCCTCTAGAAGGGTCAAATCAAATTCATGAAGATAGGCTCTTCTTTTACCCTAGTCCATACTCACAACTCTTTAATTCAAGTAATTATTATAGCTGGGGAAGGAGCTCAAGTATGGATAATTATTTCAAAGCCAACCAGTATTTAGGAGCTAATGGTTATAATTATGATACAGACACAAGAAGTTACAAACACTCTTCTGGGAATAGTTATATGTATAATACTGGGACATCTTCAATAACAAAATCTAAAGGATCTTCTAAGGGTGGTAGCGGGACAGGTGGTAAAGTTTCAACAGGTGGAGGTATTAGTGGACATGGCGGCGGAGCTGGCACTAGTGGCAAAGGAGGAGGGTAGAAAGCCTTCAAAATTTATCTAAATACTATTTTATTATATGACCCATCTTTTTAATAAATCTCAAAGACTCAAAGAATCGGATGCCAAAAACTTTTTTGACAGTATTGGTTTCCCATATTCTCAGATCAACAATCAAGAATATGCCATTTTAGATTCAGCGGGTTTTTCAAGCCTTGGTCTAAATATAAATCAACAAAAATTTGACGAAATTAGCTGTGAATTAGCTGTGAATTAGCAAACTTAATTGATAACTCTCAACAAAAAATTCAAACAATCAAGAATTGGCAAATGGGTTATAGCTACAGCCAAAACTTGGAAAAATTAGATGTCGGTAAGCAGCCAGAATTAGCTTGTATGCGACTTGGTTATGTCGTTGATAGAGACGGCACTCCTAAACTTATTGAAGTCAATTCCCAGACTCCGTCGTTTTGGTGGGAGTGTGAAGACGGTAGCCGTGCAGTGCAAAAAAAGCTGGGGTGTGAAGACCCTAGTAATCAATATAGAGATAATCTAAATAGTTGTTTTCGTTATAATTTGCTCCAATGTGCTAAAAATCTTGGTAAGCCTCTTGAAAATATAAGCATAGGATTAATTACCTGTAATTCTCAGGAGGATATTTTTCAAATGGGATTTGTGAAAACAAAAATAGATGATCTAAAATTAGTAAAAAATAGCGAAGTCTTGATTATTGATCGCATGGATATATCTAATAGCCTTACAAACGGCAGCGGTGTCTTTTCACTAAATTCAGGAACTTTTTTTGATATAATTTTGCTCTGGTATCCGCTTGAATGGTTACTGGAAGAAGATTTTGCTGATGGAACAGATGTTTCAGAGGCTTTGAATCAAGTATTGGAAGAAAAAAATGTAGTAATTTTTAATGGGCTAGCTTCGTTTGTAGCCCAAAATAAAAATCTATTGGCATTTATGACTGAGGTTCAGAACTGGGAGGAGATTGAAAAAAGTGATCTGGCAGAATATTTTACCCCCTCTTATTATACACGCCAAGAACTTAATAATGACCTTGGAGAAACTGGGTGGATAGGTAAGCCGATATGGGGTAGGCAAGGAGCGGGTATCTTCGGCAATGATTTATCGGGTGATATACAAGGAGACTTAAGGGATGAATATTATAATAATCAAAATTTTATATACCAGCCTTTTCACAAGCTCAAACCAATTGTTTTTGAAGGTCAGACTTGTAATTTTACACTTGAGAAGTGGGTTTATAAGACTGAGTCAGGGTGGAGGCCAGGAGGTCAATCACTTCGCCTAACCCTAGGGAATATAGTTGAGGATACATCACGATGGCTTACAATAACATCTTAGGTCAAAAAGTCCTTGCTATTATCAATAAAAGTTTGACAAACTAAAAATAATTTTTCAAGTTTTATATATAGTAACTTTATATAGTAACATAATAAATCATAGCTATGATTTAACCTTTCTACTGAAAATATGACAAAAAAAACCTCCTTCACAAGTAATTCAACATCAGTTTTTTTGATTAGTTTTTTTTATAGTCTTTTTGTTCTATTTTTTTTCGTAGGTTTAATGTTTTTTGAGACCGGTTCTTCCAAAACACCTTCTAGCATACAGATTTCTAACAATGTTTTAACCAAGTAATTGCCTTGCCAGTTTAATTCTTATGAATATAAAAAAACTTCCCAGTAGTCAACCCTTTGCTAACCAATCGCAAGGCAAAATAGTAATAGCTGACACCGAAACTACTACTTTGAGGCTTGAAATTGTGGAATATGTAAAACAACAATTAGAAATTACAGAGATTGCCTCTAGTGACTTTTTGGAATTCGAAAAAGATATTGTCTTGACAGGGTTATTAGAAGGTCTGGTTAAGCTAAAAAATCGTACAGATAGCGACTCCAGTAAGCGAGCTTCTAGAATTATATTGGATATTATAGAGGAGCAATATGACATCCTAGCTTCCAAAAAAAATAAATATCTGAAGCTTCGGGACTTAAGCTGGGATAAAGTCTTTTGTATTTTACCAGAAATTCAAATTCTTCTCAAAAAAAAGCCAGCACTTTTAAGTGATATTCTTACTTTTATTAATAAAGTCAAAGAAAAATGCCCTCTCCCCTATCAATATTACTGGATATTGAATACTAGAGCCAAAGATCCTCGATCTAAGCTAATCCCAGAAGAGATTTTTTTGCTAGATTATCTAAAAGACTACGATAAAGCCATAACTAAAAATACCAAAGATCTAAAAAATCATTACAAAGATGAAGTCAAAACTCAGAATAAGCAGGGTTTATTCGGGATTAGAGCTGCGATTAAATCAGCAATGCTGTGAATTAGAATTTTATTTTACACCCTTGCCAAAAAACTCAAACTCATCTAAATTATTCCTAATATGCCCAATCTTTCTAAAACGTTTTTTGCAGGTCAAGAAGAAGTTTTTGCCCGACTTGCCAGTTTCTTTGTTAATTGTTTGTTTTTTTCTATTTTTATTGTTGCCAAAGGATTTCTCGCCATTGAATGGAAAGAGATGTTAATTGTCTTAGGTATTTTTTGGTTTCTGTATGAATTATTTGCAATATCTCTATTTCAGATGTTCGTGTTTTTTTCTAACAATCATATCAAACAAGAATCAATCCAACAAGTATTTACACCCAACTCTACCGAAATCAGAGAAGATGAGACTAATCAATGACATTCTCTTCAAGATTAGCTAAATCTTTTTTAGTTAGTTTTTTACCACTAGCTTTTATAAAAATTTTACCCACGAGATGATCATATTCGTGTTGGATTACACGCGATAACCAGCCCTTGGCTAGAAGTTTTTTGGATTTATGATATATTGGTTTGGAGTTCTTATTTACAACCTCTTTGAGGTTTTTTATTGTGTCATATTCTAATTGAATAATCTCGGGGCGGACGATATCCCAGTATTCTTCAGGGAAGGACAGGCAGCCTTCGATCATCGAGACTTTATTCTGACTAAAAAAAGTAATTTTAGGGTTGATAACTATGAAGTCTGATTCCTTAAGTTTTTTGGCAAGTTCCTTATCTTGGCTTAATCGAACTATAAAGAGTTTTTTACTCACGCCAACCTGCGGAGCAGCTAATCCAACTCCAATACCTTGAACGGTATTCCACATATTTTTGACCAGTTCTAAGTCTGGGGCGGACAAGGGCAATTGGACTGAGCTAGCTTCAACAGTTAGTATAGGGTTCGGGTAAGTAAGGATTTTCATACTTATATTAAGGTAATTGTTTTTGGGATTGTCAAAAAGTCATTAAAATCCCTCTAACTTTTTCAATAACTGACTGAGTATCAATTTTAGCCAGTTTCATTAATTCAGCTGGGGTGCCGCTACGGGGGGTGATATTGACTGCTAGTGAATATGTTGGCTTAATAGCTACCCCTGAGCTACAGATAGCTTCATAGATACCACCTTCTGGGTAATGATCCTCTACTATTAGAATTGCCTCGGATGTGGCGTAAGCGGCTTGTAGCATCTCGGTATTCATAGGTTTTATAGAATAGAGGTCAATGAGATCAACGAAGATATTTTCTTGTTCCAGGAGGAGGCTGGCTTGGTAGGCTTGATGAAGAGTTATGCCAGCACTAATTATGGTGATTTTACTTTTTTTATGACTGATGACTTGCTTGCTTCCGCCGATACTGAATTCGTGAGTATCATTGTAGATATTGGGCAAGCTTTCGCGGGTAATTCGCAGATAGGTAATCGGATTATATCTATCAATAGCCAGCTCTAAGAGTTTTTTTGTAGATATATTGTCGCTAGGATACAGGACTATACTACCCTGAATACAGCGGAAAAAGCTGATATCTTCTAACGCCATCTGACTAGGTCCATCCGCCCCAATTGAGATCCCGCAATGCGTGCCGATAATTTTTAGATTGGATCTAGGGGCTGAGTACTGAGACATTCTTAGTTGGTCTGCTGCTCGAATCAAAAAAGCTCCAAAAGTTACTGCCACAGGAATTTTACCTTGAATTGATAATCCCTGGGCTACGCTAATCATATTTTGCTCTGCAATATAACATTGGACGAACCGAGATGGGTGACTCAATTCAAATAATTTTGAGTAGGTAGAATTACCAACTTCGCTATCTAAGACAATCAATTGATTATTATGAGATCCAATTTTGACTAGTGTTTGTCCAACTGTTTCTCTTAGAGAGAAAATCTCGTCTTGGTTATAAATCTTGTTATTGAAATCGATAATCTCATTTTCTAGATTGGTAATTGGTTCAAAGAGTATTTCAATTTTAGAATTCATAATAGTTTATATTAAGTCCATATTATTTTTTTCCTTCAGTTGGTTTGTTCCCGACCCCAAACTTAATAACGGGATAATAAAAACAAGCTATTGGTAAAAGTATCCAAACCCAAGGTACGACTGACCAGAAGCTTTGTGTAACAATGTTATTAATAGTATTTTCAAAGGTGTTTTTGTAACCATCTGTGATTCGCAAAAGCCACTGCGGATAACTTGTTGGCATTGGTATAGAAGTAAAGACAGTGTTAATAGTGTATAAATAAAATCCAAGAGTTGCAATAATTGTTACCCCGAATTCAAGATTAGATCCTGCTGGTTTATCAATTTTTAGCCCGAGTGGCTTAATTAAAAAACTTCTAAATAGCAGTGTGATAAATAGCGTTACGCAGACTAATATATTCCAGGTTTGTCCACTTGGGATATCGTAGTTAAAGATCACGCTAAGCGATGCTAGTACCCATCTTGCTAATAAGATAATTATCGAATCAAACAAACGGAACAAGAAGAGACTAAAAATAGTAGCTAAGTAAAATTCGGAGAGATCTGGCTTTTTCCAAACAAAAAAATTAATTTGACGAAGGAAATCCATAAACATAAATTGGGGGCAGCTTTGTTTTTGTTAAAATGTTGTAAGTATTTGTATAGATTTTAATGATTTGTGTCAAGGATTTGACAAATCTGATTGTTTGAGTTTTTATTATTAGTAATAGACAATCAGAAATAGGCTTAGCTACTAAGAAGTTTTAATAGAATATATGTCAAGAGTTAAAGGAGCGTTATCCGCCAGAAAACATCGTAATTACCTGCTCAAGCGAGCTAAGGGCTACCTCAACGGTGCCAAAAATAAGTTTAGATTAGCCAAGGAGCGATTACTCAAGGCCGATTCAAACGCTTACAAAAGTAGGAGACTACGCAAAAGAGAGTTCCGAAGTTTATGGATTGCTCGTATTAATGGTGCCCTAGATCAAATAAACTCAACTTACAATTACAGTCGTTTTATGAATGCTCTAAAAGTTAAGAATATTGATCTAAACCGAAAATCTCTATCCGAAATGGCTATCAACAACATCGAAGCCTTCAAAGATCTAGTCAACAGCTTAGCTTAATAAGCTCAACACTTATCAAAAAATTATAAATCTAATAAATCTTAAATTAATATTATTATGGGAGTTCCAAAAAAGAGATTAACCAAACGAAGACAAGGTAATCGAAGAAGTCAAGGTCACGGAAAGTTAACAGCGGTTTGCTTAGCTAGCTGTAATAACTGTAATACTCGAGTTATGCCACATCAAGTATGTCATACCTGTGGATATTACCGGGGTAAAAAAATTCTAGCTAAATTAGTTTAATATGCTAACAGCAAAAATCCGTTCATTATTATTTTTAATCGTCTATAACTATCTGTATCTCAATAATTTCGTTGGTTATGATAACGACGGTGAATCAGATATAATTGAACGAATTATTGATGTCTATATAAGTGCTAATTACAGTAAAACTCAACTTCAAGAAAAACCCAATTTTAGCGACCTTGAAATTAATACAATCAAGATCTTCTTTAATCAATTTAAATTAGCTTTACCTGCAACTAATCTAGAAGCTAAAAAATATATCACTTGGGATAAAACATCTTTTATATTGCAAAGCATCCTTTTACTTGTCTTAACTGAGTTAGAATATATAAAAAATTCTGAAAATTTTGAGATTACAACAGATGAAAAAAAACTGATTACTCGGCACTATCTCAAGGTATGTCAGCAATATATTGATAATCAGTCTGTGAGTCTACTGCATGCTATTTTAACCAAGGTTCTAGACTAAAACTTCTTGACAAAGATTTATTTTTTATTCTTAATTTATTGTATAAAGGCGGGATTGGTCTAGTGGTTATGACCTCAGTTTTCCAAACTGATGAGAAGGGTTCGATTCCCTTATCCCGCTCCAAACTTCATTTTCATCTTTCATTTGGCGATGTAGCTCAGTGGTAGAGCAGTGGCCTGAAGAGCCTCGTGTCGTCAGTTCGATTCTGACCATCGCCACCAGTTAAACTTTTTATATTAATATTTTATTACCCTTAATGGGTAATTTTTTGTGACTTAGTTGAATTAGCTCTTGTCGAACCTGAGATTATAGATTAGCATAGTATTATAAAGTAATTTATATGTTTGCAGAGAATTTACAACGACAAACCGAGAATATTTCCATTTGGTTTCAAGGCGGAGTTAGAAGAAGTGTGATTATATTTAGTATTATAGTTATTTGTTTACTTGCTCCTATATATTTTTTGGGGATTTTTAGTTCAAGTAGCTGGTTTAGACTTTTTGTCAATCCTAATAAATTAGACATAGCCAGTTACTATATTCCAAAGTTTATACCCCAAAACCCATTAATAACCTCCCCAACACAAACAGTTCCATTGAAAGATGGCTCTAACGAGTTATATTTTTCAATTAACAATAAAGACAATCCTGAAATCGGTTTTTATCCTTTTGTCTATGATATACAAGTATTGGATAAAAATGGGGCTGCAATTAATCAAGAAACTCGATCAACTTACATTCTACCAGGAGATACCCGCTATATCACCTATAAAAGTCAAGATGGACGTGCTGATAAATTAATTATTAATCGAAGCGATAGAACAGTACCAATATATTATAATCCGTTATCCAAAAAATTAAAAAAACCAGATCTAGTTATTTCTAACGAAAAGTACAATATCCGAACTTTTACTAACTATATGACAATTAGTTTCACACTAAAAAATCGAGATAAAGTCAATATAAAAAATGTAGATGTAATTTTTACAGTCCGAGATAAGCAAGACAGTATTATTGGCGTAGGAGATTTTGTGGTTAGTGATGTTAAGCCAGGAGAGCAAAGAGGTCTAGATATACCCTATACCCAGCACTTAGACCGAACGCCAGCCACGGTTGAGATTATACCTCTAGTAAATTTTTTGGAATTGGATAATTTTTATTTAACGAAGGACTCCAACTAAGTAAAACTGAGAGGATTTTTGATCTTTTGGACTAAGTATGGCAGGTTTATTGGGATTAGATTCCCATAAAAAGGAAGGGGTTTTAACAGTGCTTAAGTAGTCTTTTAGATAGTCTGCACTAAAAAATTGAGTCCAGCTCTCGTTATTGCCTTCATAAGATTCAAGTTTAATTTCCGAGTTTGACTCTTCACCGTTAATGTTAATAGCTGACAAAATTAAAGTATTTTGAGATGGGTCTAGCTGTACTTGAACAGACTTTTTCACATCGTTGGCTATACACCAATAAACCTGTCTGAGTGAAGATAAAAACTCTTCAGTGTTAATAACAAAAGAGCAGCCAAAACTTTGTGGAATAATCTTTTCATAGTCAGAAAACTTGCCATCTCCATATCTACTAATGATCACATGATTGTCATCGATTTCAAAAAAACAAAACTCTGATTCCAGATTAATTTTTACTTCTTTTTCAGTAAGGGCGCTAGTAACTAATTTTAGAGAATTTGGAGGTATCAAAAAATTGGTAAATTCTGTGTTTTTCACTTCATTATTTAGGTTAACAAATTCTTTATTTAATTGATTGCGAGTGATGCGGAAACGGTCAGTGGAGACAATAATTAGTTGATTAAGGCTAGGTCGTAAAGTATAGCAAATATTTAAATATGGAGTATCATACATATTTTTTGGACTACCTACACTAATAAAACAGGTTTTATTGGTTTCGTTTAACTCATCAGCGGTTAGAGAGAAACCAGCAAGTTGGTTTTTTTGGTTTTGCTCTGGTACTATAAAGCTTTCCAATTCATCTATTGAAATTCGTAGTTGATGTTTACTTTTTTGACCCTTGAGTTGTAAGGTTAATTTATTAGTATCAATTATTAGGTTAATAAATTCGTCAGTTATAACATTTAATATATTATTCAACTGTTCTGTTTTAACTAAAAATTTTACCTGGCTTTGATCACCTAATGTATTAGATAATTTCATTTTTCCTATATAAAAAATTGAGTTATTTGAAGCAAAAAGAGTTACTAAATTTGAATTTATGTTAACTAAAGTATTGGTAAACAAGTTTATATCAGACTTTTTTAGTGATATTTGATTACAGATCTGGATATTTTTGAGGATTTCTTTAGTAAGAATAGTTAGGTTAATTACTGACATAAATATAGAGGTATTCTTCTATCTTTCTTTTACAGATAGGTGTATTCTACAAAAATATATTATATACAATCAATTGTCAAAAGAAAATAAAAAGAAAACTAACTCGGAATTAGATTTCTAGAATTAGTTTGATAGCTATTTAAAAAGAACAAGCACAATTTTATATTTGCCTTAGGTAAAATTTCTTGACAAAACTATTTTTTTATTTATTAATACTAT
The DNA here is from genome assembly GCA_043778275.1 of Minisyncoccota bacterium. Classification (GTDB taxonomy): domain Bacteria; phylum Patescibacteriota; class JACMRA01; order JACMRA01; family JACMRA01; genus JACMRA01. The sequence goes on along the minus strand of JAYWGL010000041.1, from coordinate 11,456 downwards.
CAATGAGTGAAAAGAAAACCACTTAGCTTAACAGTTGGATACTATTACAAAACAAAATGTTAATTCATTTGTGTTATATACTATATATAAGCGATCAAAAATAAGTAACTAGTTAGGATACAAATTTCTTTTTTGTTGAGAGTTTGATCCTGGCTCAGGATAAACGCTGGCGGCAGGCATTACACATGCAAGTTGAGCGGTGATTTGTGAATAGTAATATTCATAATGACCAGCGGCAAACGGGTGAGTAACGCGTAGGTATTGTTTTTTAGTTTGGCATAGCTAATCGAAAGATTAGGTAATTCCAAATGTGACTGCAAAGTTAAAGGGGTAACCCGCTAAGAACCAAGCCTGCGTCCCATCAGCTAGTTGGTAGGGTAAAAGCCTACCAAGGCTAAGACGGGTAGCCGGACTGAGAGGTTGTACGGCCACACTGGGACTGAGACACGGCCCAGACACCTACGGGTGGCAGCAGTGGGGAATCTTCGGCAATGCGCGAAAGCGTGACCGAGCCATGCCGCGTGAAGGACTAAGGCCTTAGGGTCGTAAACTTCTGTGGAGAATTACTATAATGAAGAGTTCTCTAGAAAGGGGTTGCTAACTCTGTGCCAGCAGCAGCGGTAATACAGAGACCCCAAGCGTTATCCGGTTTTATTGGGCGTAAAGCGTTCCGATCGGTGGTTTTGTGTGTTTAGGGTTAAAGACCGCAGCTTAACTGCGTGTTTGCTCTAAAAACTACATTACTTGAGGTATGAAGAGGTAGCTGGAACTTTACAAGTAGGGGTGAAATCCGTTGATATGTAAGGGAACACCTAAAGCGAAAGCAAGCTACTGGGCATATCCTGACACTGCTAGGACGAAAGCGTGGGTAGCGATACGGATTAGATACCCGTGTAGTCCACGCCCTAAACGATGAGTGCTCACTTTTGGAGGAAATCAATCTTCTTCAGAGGTAGAAGCTAACGCTATAAGCACTCCGCCTGTATAGTACGAGCGCAAGCTTAAAACACAAAGGAATTGACGGGAGCCCGCACAAGCGGTGGATCATGTGGCTTAATTCGATAGTAAGCGAGGAACCTCACCTAGGTTTGACATGTAACTGCAAATCCTTCGAAAGTTGGACTTCTTCGAGAGTGTTACACAGATGATGCACGGTCGTCGTCAGCTCGTGTCGTGAGATGTTCGGTTAAGTCCGGCAACGAGCGCAACCCCAATCTTTAGTTATTTAATGTCTAAAGAGACTGCCTAAGTTTAATTAGGAGGAAGGCTGGGATGACGTCAGATCAGCGTGTCTCTTACATCTAGGGCTGCACACATGATACAATGGGCAAGGTACAGTGAGACCGCCAAGTCGCGAGACCGAGCAAATCTTCAAAACCTCCCTCAGTACGGATTGAAGTCTGAAACCCGACTTCATGAAGCTGGAATCGCTAGTAATCGTGAATCATCCTCTTCACGGTGAATACGTTCTCGGGCTTTGTACACACTGCCCGTCAAGGTCTGGGAATTAGGAGAGCCCCAAAACTCGAGTTTTCGAGTCAAAGGCTATACTAGTAACTGGATTTAAGTCGTAACAAGGCATCCGTAGCGGAAGCTGTGGATGGATTACCTCCTTATTAAGGAGTTAAAAAATAATTGTTTATCTTAATTAATTTTATTGATAAACCCTGTTTTTGATGATTGATATATAAATACAACTGTGATTAAAGATTATATGATATAAGACTGTATTTGTATAAAAGTAACCTAAAATCTTAAAAAAATAATTTCTTTATATGGCTATAATATCTATAGTCATAAGTAGCAATTCATTACTTTTTGCTTATAATTAAATATACATTTTTTTAAGTAGAAATTTGTAATCTAATTAGTTACTTATTTTTGACCGTTTATAACACATAAATTTAACATTTTTACTTGTAATAGTATCCAATTTTTAGAATCAAATTTAGTCCAGTTCACGCTGGACTTTTTTGTGCTTTTTTTTGATATACAAGCAATTGAAATACAATTGAACAGTATTAATGAAAATTGACAAAAAATAAAATTCTAAGTTTATTTGAGATATAGTTAAGTTTCAGTTTGATTATTGCGAACCTACAAATTTTAGAAATATATGTCACGAATAAAACTTTACAAACCGACAACGCCAGGTCGTAGATCTACTTCTATTGTAGACTACAAACAAATCCTGACTACAAATGAGCCACATAAACCATTACTGCTTCGGAAGCGAACTCAAGCTGGTAGAAGTCAAGGAAAAATTACCGTACGTCATCAAGGAGCTTCCGGTATCCGAAAAATGATTAGACAAATTGATATTAAGCGAAACTTCCCAGAAGGATTCAAAGTTTTAACAATTGAATATGATCCAAATAGAACTTCCTTTATTTGCCTCGTAAGCTGTCTAAAAACAGGGGGGAAGAAATACATTTTACATACTGACAAAATGGAGGTGGGTAATTCCTACCAAACTAACAGCGAAGTTCTTGATGGTAATCAAGTTGTAATCGGTACAGTTCCAGTCGGAACATATGTGTCTCAGATCGAATTAAGCCCTAACAAAGGAGCTACTATGGTTCGTTCCGCTGGTACATACGCAATTGTCACTGCGAAGGATGATAGATATGTAACCATTAAGCTTCCTTCAAGTGAAATTCGAAAGATTTTAGCTACTTGTAAATGCATTGTGAATCGCGTAGGTAACACAGCTCACGGACTAGTTAGACTTGGAAAGGCTGGTCGAGTTCGCAGAAAAGGTGTGAGACCATCTGTACGAGGAAAGGTAATGAATCCTGTTGACCATCCACATGGAGGAGGAGAAGCTAGTAATTCTATCGGTATGAAATACCCAAAGACACCTTGGGGTAAGCATGCTCTTGGAGTTAAGACCCGAAATAAGAAAAAGCAAAGTACTAAATTAATTATTACAAGACGTAAGTCAAAAAAATCTAAATAAGTTTCCAGTTTAAATATTTACCACCTAAAAATAGGTGGTTTTTTGCTGTGAACAGCTTATGTGTCAATAACTATTACAATCCACATAACCCTCTCAAGCAAGTAGAGATATTGGCTGTTAGACGAAATTGCTTGTTATTGAGGTATTTGGCATCAATCTGGTACATTGTGTTTAGAACTATACTTGCGGGCTGTAATTCTGGATGTCTGAGGGCTGTTAAGCCAGTGTTGATATAAGCCTTAAATAGTGGGGACGAGAGAAAGTTAAGGAAATAACTTCGCCGATCATTAATGGAGTTGATACCAGAAAAAAGATTACTAATTTTTTGGTAGAAGATTTGCATTTCATAATCGGTATTCTGATTGAGATTAAAGCTTATATGATTGGATGTGAGGATTTTGAGCTGTTCAAGTGAATTGATTTGACTCAGGCTGGTTAGGGCTATAATTGACCCTGTTGGGATTAATTTGGGAACTGTTCCACCTAGTAGGATACCTTGGTTAAGAAAAGAGTTAGAAACAATTTTTGGGGCTGCTGGCTTGAACAATGTGTTAATAACTTTGATGACAGGGTTTGGTTCTTTGGGTTTTTCGAGGGTGGTGAATTTGTTTCGAATAATATTCAGATGATCTAAGATAGCAGGTGCATGCCTATTGGCTAGGCTATGCTTAAGTCGAAGCTTGTCCAAAGGTGCTATAAAAGTAACTTGACTAATAAGGTAGCTTTTATCACTGGGAGTTAGATGTGTTGATTGATCTATGAGGAGAAGTAACTCGCTATCAGTTGGTGCAATTTGAGGTATTGCAGCTGAATTATTGGTTACTATCGCAGGGTTAAGTGATGTATTACCAATTATCGGTTCAAAAGGAGATGGCTGAGGATTAGTCATAAAAGAGTTAGAGTAACTGACAAGGCTTATAAATAGCCTAATGATAAACTAATATCCTGTTTTGGTCAATCGGTCTATTACTTGATAATAATTGTTATAGTTGAGTCTTTCTTTGTGATCTATCTTAAGACTGTCCAAAAAATTATGAACAGATTCTGTAGTTGGGAGTATAGCTTTTAGATTGTTGGCTAGAGTTTTTTTTGGCTGAGCTACTAACTTATGCAAAAGATTAAGCACATTTTGCCGCTTGGCTGCTGTATCCAAGAATTCTGGTAGCTGAGTTTTTGCTCTTCCAGTTAAGAAGCTAGACATCACGCTTGGGGCTGGATAAAAGTTTCCTGGGGCGATGTTGAAAACAAGTTTAGTATCCCAGATTAGATTAAGCCATATGCCAAAGAGGGTAATTTTATTCTCGTTGAGTTTAGATTTTTGGGCAACTTCTCGCTGCACAATCACACCAAATGAGGCTTCTGGATAATTAATCCCCATAGCTACAAGCATTCTTGACCCCGTGGAGTATGGTAGCGAGGAAAATAAATTGAAATACTTAGGGAGGTCTGGGTTGTCAGGGATTTCTAATTGTTCTAGAGCATCTACCAATCTTAACTCAACTTTGGGATTATTAAGGATATAGCTTTTTTGGTTAAGGTATTCGATAGCTTGAGGGTCTAATTCTAGACATAATAGCTGCGGGTTTAATTTAATTAAGTGCTGAGTCATATCACCACGCCCAGGCCCAATCTCGATTAAAGAGACAAGAGAATCAGCTAAAAAAACTTCAAAGGTTTTAAATATTTTGCTTTGCATCCCTATATTGACCAAGAAGTTTTGGCTGAATTTTTTTTGAGGAATCAGGCTCGTCATTTTTGAAAAAAGAAATAAAAATTACAATTAAAAAATCTGGAGATGACTCCAGAAAGATTAACTATCAACAATTGATAAAAAGTAAGGTTATGGTGGGTGTGACAGGATTCGAACCTGTGACCTCTTCATTATCAGTGAAGTGCTCTAACCAACTGAGCTACACACCCAAAAAAGGAGGTAAGGTTACTATTTAAGTAACTCTTTTACTCCTTTACTAAGAATAACATTTTTGGTTTCGTCAAATTTTAGAGGGTTCTCCAATGTAGTTGTTTCAGAGTTTCCTTTGATGATTTTAACGGTTTTAATCTTATCGGTAACAAGCCCTGCTTTGAGTAGTGTTGCTAAATTAATAGTAGCACCTGATTCTAGGGTTGATACAATTCTTTCGATATAAAGCACCTTGTGTGACTTAGTATCCCAGGCTGTGAATCCCTTTAGCTTTGGTGATCGAGCCATAATACCTGATCCAGCATCTGACTGCCTTCCAGCAAAAAAGATAGGTACGTGACCACGTTTGGTCTGTCCTTTATTTCCTTTTCCTGCGTTTTTACCACGGTTACTACCGTTACCTCGTCCGACGCGTTGTTTTTTTTGAGTTACCAGTTTTGGTAAATTACTTAAAGTGATCATAGTCTTTTTTTTATAATTGTAATAAATTAGTTTTGGTAGATATTATTTAGCAGGAGCTGGTACTGGTGTTGGTACTTCAGTAACTGGAGTTGGAGTTTCTTCTTCTTGGGACTGTTCAACTAGGTTGATTACTAGGTTATCCGCCTCATCCGTAATAGTATATGTCTTGCTAGTTGGCAGATCAGATACTCGGATATTAGTACCGAAGTCAATTAGATTAGAAATATCAATGGTAATTACTTCTGGCATTTCATCAGGAAGTGCTTGGACTGATAGGGTTTCCATTGCTATGTTAAGAACACCTCCTAAGTTCTTTACTCCTGGGGCTTCTCCGATAATACTAATCGGCACTTCAGTTACAATTTTAACCTTAAGATTAACAGCATAAAGATCAACATGGCGAAGAGTTTTTTTGGATGGATGTACATCAATGTCATGGATGATACAAGGTACAATTTTTCCGTCGATATCCAGGTCAATAACTCCGCTTCTGTGAGCTTCTTTGTAAAGTTTTAGAAATTCACGAGTATTGATTTGGAGGAGTGTGCTTGGAAAATCTTTAGAGTAGATAACTGCTGGAGTTAGACCTTGTCTACCGATGGTTTTAACCTTGTTGCCAACGATGCTTCGCTTTTGAGACTTTAATTGGTGATGAGTTGTCATATATAATCAATAAATATTTAGTCTTGGGTGGTAATGTACTAAGTCTTTTAAGTTTTGTAATTTTTGTCAAACAAGTTTTCTCTAACATATAGCTAACAAAAAACCTACTAAATTTAAAGTAGGCTGTTGTTTGAAGGGGGTCAAAAGTTTGGGTATTTATTCTAGATCTTCAGACCCTGTTGCATTATCGTCGCTGTCATCTAAATCACCATCATTATGTGATTCTAATGCTAACTTACCTGAGCGAATTTTTTCTTTGAATTCAGCTACAACTGCTTTTTTGGCTTCTTCCATGATACTTGGGTTGGCGTAGAAGTATTTTTTGGCTTGTTCGCGACCTACACCAAGTTTTACTGTTTCTTGACCTGGTAGGGTTAGGCTGTAAGTATTACCAGATTTACTTATAATACCGAAATTGACTCCAATATCAATAATTTCACCTGCAATTGAAATAACACCCGGTTCGTCGAACATTAACTCTACAATTGCAGTCTTGAATGGGGCGGCTAGCTTGTTCTTGACAAGTTTGACTTTGACCTGAATCCCTAGATCTTCTGTTCCTGATTTTATCATCCCAATTTTTCGAACATCGAATCGCTGTGAAGCATAAAACTTAAGAGCTTGACCCCCTGTTGTAGTCTCTGGACTACCGAACATTACCCCAATCTTAAGACGGATCTGATTAATAAAGATTACCACTGTATTAGATTTGGAAATGACACCTGTAAGCTTACGAAGTGCTTGAGACATTAGACGGGCTTGTACACCCATAGAAGCATCTCCCATATTGCCTTCAATTTCGGATTTTGGTACTAGGGCTGCCACTGAGTCGATTACGACTACATCGAATGCAGAAGATCGCACAAGGCTATCTACGATTTCTAGGGCTTGCTCACCGTTATCAGGTTGAGCTACATATAATTCGTTAAGATTGACACCTAATTTTGCCGCCCAAGTAGGGTCAAAAGCATGTTCTGCATCAATAAGAGCTGCGGCTCCACCATTTTTTTGAGCTTGAGCGATTGTAGATAAGGCTAGAGTAGTTTTACCACTGGATTCTGGACCGAATATCTCAACAATACGACCAGCAGGAAGTCCGCAAACTCCTGTAGCGATATCTATGGCTAGCGACCCTGTTGAAATAACTGGGACATCTGAGATGACTTCATTCATCTTCATAATGGCACCGTCGCCGTATGTATCTTTGATCTGGGAGATGATCATCGAAATCATCTTTTTTTTCTCTTCTTGATTTGTTGTAGTTTGGTTCACTGTTTTGTTAGAGTCTTTTTTTGCCATAGAAATATGATTAAAAAATTAGTTAGTATTAATGCTTGATTAATATGTGAATATTTAGATTGATATTTTTTCTTGTCAAGAATTTGGTTGACAAAAGGAGTCTATTCAACTTTAATTAACTCAAATTAATCCAAAAAATAATCCAACAAACATATGTCCTTAGATTTAGTAAAAAATATCAGAACCAGAACAGGTTTATCTTACAAAGATATCCTAAAAGCCGTCAAAGAACTTGGAGTCGAAGATGAAGACAAAATCATTGACTATCTAAGACAGCAAGGAACCTTAAAAGCCCAAGCCAAAGAAGGTCGAGAAACATCTGAAGGTGGAATTTTTAGTTATGTGCACGAAGGTCGAATTGGGGTTTTAGTTATGCTAAAATGTGAAACTGATTTTAATAGTCGATCAGAAGGATTCAAGACTCTTGGTAGCAATATCGCTCTTCATATTGCTGCTAATACGCCAAAGTTTGTAAGCGTAGTTGATATGGATCAAGACTTCGTAGAAAAAGAAATGGCACTTGCTCGAGACCTACTTATCCAAGAAGGTAAACCAGAAGCTATCCTAGACAAAATCCTAGCAGGGAAAAAAGACGCCCTAGCCAAAGAAGTTTGCCTAAACTCTCAAGCTTATTTAATTGATAATGCGATGACGGTTGAGCAATATATCGCCACTGTATCTCACGCAACAGGAGAAAAAGTCTATGTTGATAAATTCGAGATTTATACTCTTGGGTAATTCAAGTAAAATTAGAAACTTAAAAACACCGTTAATTTAATTAAGGTGGTTTTTTTGAACATATATTTGACACTAATGCTCAAAATGCAAGGTAAATTAAACATTATTAAAATAAATTAAGTTGAAGCTCTAAAAATTATAAATATTATTAAATACTAGCTATTATGACGATTGAATTTTCATCAATAAGAACTTCAGCGACAGAAATTCCATCGCAATTGGAACTGGCTCAAATTCTGAATCAAGAGAGCTTGAGACAGCGTCCAAAAGAAAAATTAATGATCGAATACGGAGATTACTCTTCAATACTAAACCTCTGTAATTTCTATAATATCAAAACTGATATTTTTCAAACTTTAAAGTCAACCGCAGTTTACCTTGATGAGTCTGATAATCTAAAAAAGTACTTAATCAAAAAAATACAGGAAACTAAAAACGAAGAACTTCCCGTTAGTTACTTTAATGAGATGTATGATTATTTATCTGAGGAAGAGACCTTAATTGATTCAGTAAAATTTGATACAATTTTTGTTTTTGGAAGTGCGTCAACTGTACGAACCGCAAAAGCTATTGAACTATACAAGTCGGGTTATTCAAAATCAATTACGATATCTGGACATAAACCATTTTACAAAAATAGGGCTGATACTGAGGCTGAGTTTTTAGCTAGTTATGCTATTGAAAATGGAGTCGTGAAAAATAATATTATAATTGAAAATCAAGGAATCTCTTTACCTGATAATGTTAAGCGGACTTTGGATCTTTGGGAGGAGTCTAATTATAATCCAAAAAGTATAATAATTGTTACATCACCATTTGTTATGAGACGAGCTCACATTGAGTGGCAAAAATTTCCTAATTTTGATCTAAAGATTACTAGACAGTGTTGCGCTGTGTCAGATACCTTTAGTCGTGAAAATTGGTATAAAAATGAGGTTAGTTTAAACATTATTTTTAAATGAATTTATAAAGATTCGAGGTGAGCATTTAATTGATTTAGCTTTGGCAGGAGTGATTTAATTACCATTTTGAACATATATTTGACACTAATGCTCAAATTATACTATAATATGAACATATGTTAGATTATACGCTCAAAAAATTACCATTAGATAATAAATTTGATAGTCCTGAGATCTTAAATCTGACTATTGCTGCTAATGAAATATTAGCCGAGCTTGATAGGGCGATACTTAAAATTCCAAATTATTCATTGGTCTTAGAGCCTTTGACCGTGCGAGAAGCTGTTGCAAGTAGCGAAATTGAAAATATTAGAACAACTACAATTGAAATGTTGCAGGCAGAATTAACAAATTCTGAAACTCTCCCATCGGCTCAAAGAGAGGTTTTACATTACAAAAAATCCTTAATGAGAGGACTTGAGACTGTCCAAAAAAATAATCAACTTTTATTAGAAGATTTAGTCGCAATTCAGTCTGGGATTGTGCCAGAAAAAACAGGGCTAAGAAATCGTGGGGGAGTTTATATTGGGAATCGACTAGGAGAAGTAATTTATATACCACCGCAAGATCTGGTGGAAATTAACGATTATATCAAGAATTTATTTGAATATATTGAGTCTAAAACTTCAAACTCTCTCGTTAAAATTATTTTAACTCATTATCAATTCGAAGCTATACATCCTTTTTTTGATGGGAACGGTAGAGCGGGACGTATTCTAATGGCATTACAATTCGTACTGGAAAAAAAATTACAATATCCAATTCTGTACACTTCTGGCTATATAGTAAAAAATAAAGCTACATATTATGAGCTTTTTAGAGAGATTCAAGAAAATGATAATTGGGATAATTGGATTATATTCCATCTTAATGGTATCTTAAATCAGGCAAGAGAAGCGATACTTCGAGTGAGAGAGATTGAGAAATTACAAGAAAAATTTATATCAGGAATCAATCAAGCTATAAAATTACCTAAGAAAAACCAAGACAATATCCAAAATTATTTTTTTTCAAAAGCTTTTTACACTCAGACAGATATGGCTAGAGTATTAAATATTTCACGAAACACATCAAAAAAGTATTTAGAAATCCTAGGAAAAAACCAACTACTTGAGAGTCGGCAAGCAGGGAAGGAACTTTTGTACTTTATTAGTGAGTTTATTGAAATATTGAGTTAGAGATTAACCCTACTCAGCAAACGGATTAGGGCAGTTTGCCCAGGCACCTTTTTTGGATTCTTGGGCAGTAACCATCATTGATTCGAAGTCTTTTTTGAAAGTTGTGTTTGGGCTGTAGCTAACGGCTTTGGCGTAGCCTTTTTTGACCATATCGGCGTTGAGGGATTTTTGGATGTTGTTATTGCTGGCATCTTCTTTGTTTAGATATATGAAGGCTAGAGTTCTGCCATAGCGGTCGGTGGGTTGCTTGTCAAAGGCTAGGAAAATAGTTTTTTGATCAACAGATTTTTTGTTATAGGTTTTTGCATCTATTCCATAGCACATTACAGGAGTATTGGGCTTGACTGTCTCTGGGGTGTCAATATAAAGATAGCGGATTTTTTGTCCGTCGGTTAATTCTATTGTGTCTCCGTCTACTACTCGATTAACTTTGGCTTCTTCTATCTGACCCGCTTTAGAACCAGCTTTAGATTTTGGTTGTGATGACGACATATCCCAACCAAGGTCGCTTGCAACACGACTAGCTAGAGATTGGAGAGTGTTAGTTGTGGACAAATTATTGATGGGAAATATAGCAAATAAGCCAATGGTTACAATTATGATGAGAGCAATTAGCCCCAGTTGAAAAAATTTAATTTTGTTTTTGGTCATATGTTTTTTTAAAACTTTTAGGATTCTAATATAGAAATAAAGATTATGATTATTTAGATTGTCAATAACTTTGATTTGTCTATTACGAGAATCTAAGTAACGATAGTCATATTGAGAAAATACAAACTCACATCAAACAAAAAAACAACAAACAAAAACATAAAATATATTATGACACTTTTTGGAAACAATCTTCCTAAGCTTGGAAGTAAGGTAGTACAGATTCTTAAATCTACCTTTAAATCTACTATCTCTCTAGCTTTATTACTAGCAGCCTTCATCGGAGTACAAAGCTCTATGCAAGTAATGGCAGAAGCCACTAGTGATCAATCTCTTGCAACTAATGATAAAGATAGATCAAATAGATTCCAAGAAAATAACTTTGACAAAGAAACCAAAGCCTATACTCCAGAAACAGACCCTACAGGAATAACAGAGGCTTCCAAAGAGTTTAGTAAAAATGTTTCAAGTTCAGTCACAAGTATTGCAAATAGCCTTCCATCTCTTCCTAGTGAGTTAGCTAGTTGTCAAGCTACCAATTCCTGATACACTAAATTCTCTTCTGTTTTCAGTTGGTTTCTTATCCTAAAATACTCTTTTCTAGTATTAGTTGGAATATCCAT
>JAYWGL010000040.1:0-6267 GCA_043778275.1 Minisyncoccota bacterium | reverse complement strand
TGGTAGAGAGTTTAGAGGCTATGACCTTGCTTGCAGGAATAAAGTTACGGTTGTGATGTGGGGTAGGTGGATTAACTAGACAGGTTCAAAGGTTTTTCTTATAGCTCTAAATCTAGAATTTTTATAAATTCTACTGGTGTAATTATTTTACAGTTTTCGTATTGCTTAAGATCTAATAAGTCAAGATCTCCTGTAATAATATAATTAGCCTGGACTTCCTGAGCCAGTTCCAAAAATTTGTTATCTTTGGGGTCTCGGCATAAAAATACTTCTTTTGTTGGTTTTTTGATTAAGGATTCATCAGTAATTTTGCTTATAAATTTTTGAGTTACTCCCAAATCAAAGTTTTTGATAATGGTTTGGGTTTTTTTTCTAAATAAGACGTTTTGAATTTCGTCCAAAATTTCAACCGAAGTGTATATTTGATGAGTCTCAAAACAGTAATCTACCAATCTAAGAATCCTTTTATCAAAAACAAAAGCCGAAAAATATATATTAGTATCTAAAATTAGATTTAATTTTGCCATATTTATTACTTTGATTTTCGACTTATCTGATTTTGGATTAACCACTTGAATTGATCTCCTTCTGGAATATCAACAAACTCTTGATTGGAAAGTATCTGACTAAAGCTTGGTTTTTTGTTCTGAGAAATGCCTTTTGAGATGAGAAGCTTGATAATCTCAGCATTGGTAAATAATGGGTATTCATTACTATACTCATTAAGAATTTTGTTTAGCTTTTCATCAATATTTATCCTAACAAATCTCTGTATAGACTTTGGTTTAACAGTCATATTTTAGCATATACTAACATTATATGTTTTATATAATATATTAACTAGTTTTTAATGTCAAGCTAAATTTTTTCCTAAAGTCCAACCGCTTCATTCCTCTTAAGTCCCATCGCGAAGACCCATTTGGCAAGAAAGTAAAGAACAACACACCAAGCAATCCCACCCCCAAAAACATAAAGAGTCTCAAGTGCATCATACTTCCCAAGATAAATCTGCATTGGGTGGTAGAAAGTAAAGGCAAAAGGAGTAAAGACAAGTGGAAATAAAAATTTTAGACTATTTAGAGGAAATAATTTACCTCCTAAAACTAATTTTAGACTATCAAAAAATGAAGCACTTCCAAAAAAAGCAGTTAAAAATAAAGCAGAAGCGCCGATTATAATACCAATAAAAATATTTACAACATAAGCAATTATAGCAGCAAATACAAATAATCCAAAATTAAAAATATTCGCCAGTATAAAATATTGGTAAAACACCAAAGCTATCAGAAGGTAAATAATCATTTTTGAAAGATTCTCAAAAAGTTGATAACCAAATTGAAATGCAATATAACGCTTAATATAGCTGGTTGGAGTTAATAATCGACTTGTGAATTTACCATCTTGGATATTTTCGCCAATATCAAATTGAATTGCAGAAGAAAAAATAAAACTCTCTCCAATAACAAAATAAGTAAAGATCTCTTTAAAACCATCACTATTAAGATTATTTTGAAAATTAATATACCAAACAACCAAAGCACCGCAGACTAGAACTACAGAACTCAATAACCAAGCTATAGAGTTATAGCGATAAGTTGTATTTGATTTAAATCCTTGAACTGCGACATACCACCATTTAAAATTCTTCCCAAGGAGTTTTTGCATTAGGGTTGGTGTGTAGGTTGGAGTTGATTGATCCATATTAAGTTTTTTTAGTTTTGTTTTGTTTACATTTGGTGGAGCAGTACTTAACTTCATCCCAGACAAGTTTCCATTTTTTGCGGTATTGGAATGGGCGATTGCAGCTTAGGCAGGTTTTGGTCGGGAGATTTTCTTTGAAGCCTTTCATAAATTGGATTATCTAAGTGCAAATTGCCTTTCGTTTTCTCGGCTTAGTCTTTGTTCATTTATTTTTTCTCTCTCACGGATTCGAGCTTCTTCAATTACCAATGAATCAGTTGTATTAAGAAAGGGATTAACTTGATTATCCGTAAGCTCTTGAGGATTTTTAAGTTCAAGCTTTGGAAGAGTTTGACTTATTTCTAATAACAAATCTTTGATAAAATCAGGTAAGTTTACTCCCCCCATTCGATGCCTAATATCATTTTCTTCATAAGCAGGGTTTAGATATTGCTCTTTTCTAAACCAGTCATTACCAGCCAATAGGGCAAGTCCATCAAAGGGGTACCAAGAACCCTTATTTCCAGAATTGACTCCTGTTGATTCATAAAATGGCTGATCCTTAACCCAGTTCTGTCCAGAGTTAGCGGGTGGTTCAATTTTTATAGTCATTATATTTCTGTGAGCGTATCTTCCGATTTTTGAAGTATCTAAAGTTATTCTGTATCCACTTTCTAAAGTTATGTTAGTCATATTGATTTTTATTATATTTCGTTAAAATTATTCCTAGGCATTTTTTTTCTCTTCTTTGTTTAGTTCTTCGATTAAGGTGTGTAGATAACCTTCTTTGCCACTTTCTTGCATTAGTTCGCTAACAGACCCCTCAAAAACTTTTTGACCTTTTTCGATGACAGCCAGCCTTGAGCATAGAAGCGTGATATCTGGTAGATAATGGCTAGTTAATAAGATTGTTAGTCCTTGGGTTCTGTGGAGCTCTAGTAGCATTGTCCGCATAATATTCTGGGCATCGAAGTCTAGCCCAAGAGTTGGCTCATCCATAAACAAAAAATTTGGTGAATGTAGTACAGAACTAATAATTTCGAATTTCATTCGTTGCCCGAGGGATAATTGTCTTACTGGGGTGTCAATCTTGTCCATTATCTCGAACTTGGTGACTAGTTCTTGGATACGAGACTCGATCTCAGGTGTCGTCATATCGTAGAGATAACCAGAAAGACGAAGTGATTCTAGGGCCGAGAGATTAGGGTCAAGGTTCTGCTTTTGACCGCTAACTAGTCCCACTTGCTTCAAAAAGGCAGGTTTGCGTAGGTAAGGATTGTAGCCAAGGACTTCTAATTCTCCACTGGTTTTTTCGACTAGACCAAGGCAGTGCTTAATGAAGGTAGTTTTGCCAGCTCCGTTGGGTCCAACTAACCCGAAGATCATTGGTTCGTTAATAGCCAGATCAAAATCAGTAATCGCCTGGACTTCTTTTTTTTCGCGCTTGAAAAGACCGAGGCGTTTATAGACAGTAAAAGTCTTTGAGAGTTGTTTGGATTTTAGTAAGGCTTGAGTCATAGTTTTTTATTTGTTTCTGTATATTTAAGGAATAACATTCAATAATAGATATGTCAAAGTTAGAACGGAAAGATTCTAAAAACCACTAAGACAAGACTGGTGCTAAGAATACCAGTGGCAAAAGCCACTACTCGATGAGTGAAATATTGTAAATCGGTCATAATTTTTTTTGTTTTTGTTTTGTAGGTTGATTATTTTGGTCAACTTAGTATGTTGATTATACCATCCAAAAAACTTCTTGACAAGATTAGCCAAATTTTACTTAATTAATTTATTCTAAATGCTCGGATGGTGGAACCGGTAGACGCGAGGGACTTAAAATCCCTTTACAGTAATGTAGTGAGGGTTCAAGTCCCTCTCTGAGCACCATATAATTTTTTTTATTTGCTAATTTAAGCGGTCGTGGCGAAACGGTAGACGCACTACCTTGAGGTGGTAGCGAGAATTATTCTTGTGGAGGTTCAAATCCTCTCGACCGCACCATTGTTTCGTTAGTTGCAGATTATATTTTTCAGATGCCTGTACTAGCATATAACAAAAAAGTCAATTTTGAATATCATATTATTGATAAATATACCGCTGGATTAAGTCTGTCTAGTCCATTGGTAAAATTGCTGCGAGCTAAACTTATTAACCTTCAAGGTGTCTATATAACTTATCAGACCCCATTAAAAGCTCTTCAGTTAATCAATTTAGATGGGTCAATGATTAATTCCAACGCGAGCCTTCTTCTTAACCAAAAAGAAATCCAAGCAATCCAAAAAGCTCTAGCTGTTAAAGGTAATACCTGCATTCCAGTAAAAATCTTCACTCACAAACGCTGGATAAAAGCAGAGATAGCAGTTGTAAAAGGTAAAAAGCTCTGGGATAAACGAGAAACTATCAAGAAGCGAGACCTTGATCGTGAAGAACAAAGATCAAAAATTTAAGATTTATACCTATTTGCTATGACTAATCATTATTATGTAACCCATCTTTACCCTGATTATATGTCAATTTACGGTGATTATGGTAATATTTTGACTCTGAAGTATTACTGCGAACAATTAGGGCTCAATTTTGTTTACCAACCAGTTAATTTTGGGGACGATTTACCAATTACCACCAATTTATACTTTTTTGGTGGGGGGCAGGATAAAGAACAAATGTTAATTTATCCCGATCTTTTGGGTAAGCAAGCTCGACTTAGGGAAGATCTTCTAGTTAAAAATATTGGTATGTTAGCTATCTGTGGTGGTTACCAAGCCCTTGGGCAAGAGTTTATTACAGGGGATGGAGATGTTATTCCAGGTTTAAATATATTACCAATTACTACAAAAGCTCCAAACAGCCAAGTTTCAGGGCGTGCCATCGGTAATATAGTTGTAGAGTCAGAGTTTTTTGGTGGGGATTTAGTTGGATTTGAGAATCATTCTGGGCAAACTTATTTCGTTGATAAGGAAAGGGACTGCAATCCAATTGGAACAGTTAAGCTCGGTTACGGGAACAATATGGAACAAAAAATTGAGGGTTGCCTCTACAAAAATATTATAGGAAGTTATATGCACGGTCCAATGCTCCCAAAAAATCCTGAAATTACTAAATGGATTATTACCCAAACAACAACCTTAGACGCAGTTCAAAAAGCTCAATTAGACGACTTAGATATATCAATTGCCATAAAAGCAAGGGAGCAACTTATTAATCGCTTGATCAAAAAACCATAACAGATCCAAATGTCTAATCAAAAGCTAATTACCAAGTTACTTTGGGCTACTGGATTTTTTATTATCTCATTATTCGTGATTATTAATATCATTAATCAAAGAGTTACAATCCAGTATCAAGTTAAAAATATCGAAACTCAGATTATTCAAGAAGAGAGTAAGCAAATTGACATTACAAATAAGTTATACGATCAAACTAACCAAGACCTCAAAAAACTAGGTCGGGAATCAAAGATTGAACGAATCGACGGTCAAAAAGTTAAGAATTTGTAATTTTTTTGAAGACTTGAAAAGTCTCAGTGGCTTTTTTAAAACTCAGTTCAGAATGTAGAATCAATTCGTTAGAAAACTGGTTGATTAATAGTTCTGGGCAATTAATATTAGTCACTAATAACCCCTCAAGCTCTAGCCCACCAATAATTTTTTTTAGACAAGTTGTTAGATTCGGAGTTGTAAGTACTAATTCAGGATTATGCCAGATAATGAGTTGATAGTCTTTGCTAATATTCTCAGTTAGCAGATCAAAGAATTTGGCTGGGAGCTCAATATCACTACCTGGTAGCTTGTTAAGAAAATCTAGATTGCTACGACTTGCATCGGTAATTTGGACTTTGTGACCTAGTCTTCTGAGGTAGGAACCGAAGGACGGATCTTGAGAGCTAAAAATATCAAGAATTTTGGGGTCTGTGTATTTACTAATTAAGGAATCGAGCCATTTGTAATATTCTGGGGTATTGCCACTGTATTGAAGATCTAATTCATCATTATTGACAGCGGATTCAGTGAGGAAGTCTGCCATAACCGCGTTCTGGGCAATGGCTTTACCAGTAGTAAAATTGCTTGTAGACATAAATATAGCTTTAATATACCCCGAAAAATTGTTCTGGTCAAAGTCCTTCAGTCTACAATTAATTAAAAGTTATGTAAAACTTGTAGATAAGTTTTTGAACAACTAAAAACAAAGGGTCTATAAAATCGTCAGTTAATAATTCTAGATAATATTTTTCGGTAAATCCTGGTAACATTGCTGAGTGTGGCATTATTAAGTTACGATCTTCAATTTTAATTACATCCTCAGGTATATCTGTAATATATTTATCAAGTATTTGAGCAGGGTTAAAGTGAGCCATTGGGTGTTGAATTTCTATTATTTGATCTAGCTCTTCTATTAATAGTTTAATTTCTTTATCTTCTAATTTGTTTTTAATAATATTAACCAAATAATTGCCAAATTTAGAAGCGTTGCTATCATTATTAGGTGGTTTTTTAGGCATTGCTTAAAACTTATAGAACCGTTTAAGTTTCTACATGTCAGAGAATACAACAATAAAATGTCCTAAATGTGGTAGTATAAATTATATGA
>JAYWGL010000039.1:0-6515 GCA_043778275.1 Minisyncoccota bacterium | reverse complement strand
TATCTTCCTTATCTCGTGGAGTTACCACAACTGGGAATTTACAAGCCTGACCTCGGATACATGTAATTTCAGAACCATTGATTGTTGGAGGAGTGTTAACCTCGGCTGGGATAATACCAATTTGGCTAAGAATATAACCATGACCTAAGAATCCAGCTTCTAGACCTGCAGGCTTGAAATTAAATCCAGCATTACTAGCTAAAGTCTGATCTGCGAATCTTGCATAGAGTGGGTTGGAGTTATTAATTGAATTATCAGGGATTTCTTCAGAAGGAGTTCGACCAGTGTCTTCAGCTTCTTCTTTTCGCTCGATTGCGTCTGGCCAATTAACAGTTTGGTTTTTGACGATTTGGAGCTTGGTACCAGCTGGGACATTAACGATTAAGTCGCCGCCATCTGCAGCTGAGCTAATAGATCCATTGTTTCCACCAGATAGTTGGGCTGAGATTTTGAACTGAGTTTCAGATAGCTTATCTACATATACGGCTACATTTGGGTTAGCGATTGCTGCTGATCCTGGGTTAGCGGTATTCATATAAGAGACCATAATAGAAATGTTTCCATTGTCTCGAGTTACACTCCTTGGGTTACCGTTAGCTGTATCAACAGGGAAAAATGATAATAGTGGTAAGTCGCTACAGGTTGTAGGGTTCACATTAGGGCTATTAAATTTGGTTATATAGCTATTAAATGTTGGAGTAGAACCTGAAGGTGACGGACAGTTAGTTGGCTCAGAGGCTGCTAATGCTTGTCGTACTCGAGATGAAATTGAGTCACTCGTGATAAGATTGACTGCAAAAGTAGAAGTAATTACGAAGAATAGCATTAAGGCTGCGATTGAGACAGCAACAAGAGGGCTTTTCTTATAAAAATTTGTTACGCGTTTAAGGATATTTAAGGGCATATTTAGAAAATAATTTACACTCTTAGCATAGCATATTTTTTGAGGTGAGTCAAGTTTTGCATGTATATCAACGATAATTCTATCTATGTTATATAAATAGCTTTGAGATTTAACTCTGAATTTTAATCTAATCTAAGAGATTCTGAGATTGTTTGGGATTATTTTATTAGTCCTAAGGCTTTTTGAACTCTAGTAAGTACTGACTCAGCTTGATTGTTGGCAATTTCTTCACCTTTTTCAACGGCTTTTATAACATCTTCATCTGTTATTGAATTATATTTAATCTGAAAATCTTCTAAAAATATACAGACTTGACTCGCTACTTCTTTTTTTAGGTCGCCGTACCTAGTACAATTTTGCCATTTTGCCATAATCTCTCCTCTGCTTTGTCCGCTTACTAAGATTAGA
This sequence comes from Minisyncoccota bacterium, assembly GCA_043778275.1. Classification (GTDB taxonomy): domain Bacteria; phylum Patescibacteriota; class JACMRA01; order JACMRA01; family JACMRA01; genus JACMRA01. The sequence goes on along the minus strand of JAYWGL010000039.1, from coordinate 5,203 downwards.
ATCTGAAGTAAATTAGTAATCCCAGGTTGATTTACCCAGTCCCAGTTAACTAATTGAAGGGAGTCTGTCGTGGCGGACATAATTTTTTTGGTGGCAATTTGGGCTGAATCAGTGAGAAGAATTTTGGAATTTTGATCTGGGCTAGATTTACTCATTTTCTTTGTGGAGTCGCTTAGAGATAGGATGTTCAGAGGTTTTTCCATCCCGAAGTAGAGATTTTGTTCCTTGGTGCTTTTTGGCACAGTGAGAATCGGTTGATTAAATCGGTTATTAAAGCGAATAGCAAGGTCGCGAGCTAGTTCTAGGTGTTGAGTCTGATCTTGTCCGATTGGTACATACTCGGCGTCGTAGAGAAAAATATCCCCCGCCATTAGGATTGGATAAGTAAACAAACCCACATTGATATTTTGGTTATTGTCTTGAGATTTATCTTTGAATTGAGTCATCTTACTAATTTGCCCAAAGTAAGCGTAGCAGCTTAGAAACCACTGCATCTGAGCGTGGGCAGGGACACGGCTTTGTCGAAAAGTGCAGATATTAGGCTTGCTAGTATCTAGGCCTGAGGCTAAATAAATTCGAATATTATTAAGGACAGCATCATAAAACTTAGTGTGATCAATCTCGATAGTTAGAGAATGGAGATCGGGGACGAATAGATAGATATTGTCTTGAGGCCTTAAGTTGTTGGATTTTTGGATAAGTTGCTTGATACTACCAAAGTAGTTACCGATGTGTAGAGTACCAGTGGCTTGAAGCCCAGTTAAAATATTGGTCATAATTTTTTAGCTTTGATTTTTTAGCTTTTTTGTAGAGTTTTTGAATGGATTTATTGAGCGGAAGGTAACTGGGCTATCTACCAAGATTACCGGTCTTTGACTACTGATATTAAGCAAGATACCCATCGCCAAGAGGTTAAGTACAAGAGCAGTTCCACCCTCTGAGACGAATGGCAGAGGTGCACCTTTTAGCGGTAATAGCCCTGTAATCCCAGCGATGTTTAATATAACTTGAAGAAATAACCAAAAAGCAATCCCCGATGCTAAGAATTTCCCCCTGATATCAATTGTTTGATCAGCAATCTTAAGAGAATGATTAAAGACTAATAGATAGAGAATTAACAAAAACAAGACCCCAACAAAACCTAGTTCCTCACCAATAACCCCAAGAATAGCGTCACTACTTACTTCGGGGATGCCAGCCTTGGATTGAGAGTTACCATAGCCCTTACCCCAGAGTCCTCCCACCGTGAGAGCTGATCTAACCTTACAGACTTGATCATTATTACCGCCACTGTCTTTTAGGCAGGCAGCTGTAGAATTAGTTGCAAAATCCACGAAGCTATTAATCCTATTAACACGATAAGAATAGTTAATAATGAATATCCCAGAAAGGATCACCCCAATGCCTAGAATACCTGCCAGAATCCTAAGGTCAACTCTTGTCATCCACATCGCACCAATTATCAGACCAATCATTAAGAGTACATTACCAAGATCAGGTTGAAAAATGACCAGACTGACAACTGCCGCAAGAACCCCAAAGGGTAATTTTAGTTCTTTCCAGTGGACGATGTCCTTGGTAGTTTTCCAAGATTGGGTTGTCTGATTAATGGTATTAAGCGCTCCGATAGAACCTGCAAAAAATATGAGAATGCTTAGTTTGGCTAGTTCTGATGGTTGGAATGTTGGTAAAAAATTAATATTAATCCAACGAAGGGCTTGATTGGCAAAGACAGGCTTGAACGGTAGCCAAGAAAAAGTCTTATTAAAAGCCAGGACATTAGCTCCCAGAGACGACTGACTTACAAATGAATATCCGATAAATAAGAAAAGATAACTTAGACTGATAAGTGTAATCCCCATCAAAAAATATCTAAACTTAAACAAAGTCTGATATGGCAGAATCATAAAGAGATAACACAAGCCTCCCCCGATCCAAATCCCAAAAAAGAACTGCTTAAGAAACTCACTCTGGTAGGTGTTCTGAGATTGAATTGATAAGCTTGAAGCAAGAACCACAAGTCCAAAAACTAGAAGAACAACCAGAAGACTTATTAAATACCAGTCATAGCGAAAAGCTTTTTTGGTCGCGGGATTAGGTTTATTGGTATTTTTTTTTGGTTTGAGATTAAGTCGAGGAAATTTCATATTGTTTCTAATATCTCGAATAGTAGGGTAGGGTTTTTGGTATTGAGTCTTAGTATTGTTTGTTTGTCAATTTGTGGTTTAGTGAATGTACTTACAACTCAACTGAGCTCCTTGAAAGGAACTTTTTTAAGGTTATTTACCGACACTTTGACAAAAATTTAGAAAATGTTGGTCGCCTTTAGCTTGGGCAATATTAAATAAATAATTATCACCTCGCCCAGAAACATTAATTAAAACAACCTTGTCCTTGGACAGTGTTGGAGCTAGTTTTAGGGCGTAGGCCACGGCATGAGCTGATTCTAAGGCAATAATTAGCCCTTCTGATTGAGCTACAATATCAAAAGCATTTAAAGCCTCTTGATTATTTACAGATTCAATTTTTAGGCGATTGACGGAATGTAAATAAGCATGAATTGGGCCGATCCCTGGATAATTTAATCCCGATGCTATTGATTGTGTATTTATGTTTTGACCTTCTTTATCAAACAAAAAATATGATTTAAATCCTTGCATAATGGCAATGCTACCTTGATTTGAAGCTATTCTTGAAGCATGCCCTTCTTTTACATCTAGTCCTAAGCCCGCACTTTCTATCCCAATGAGATTTACATTATTATTATCAAGGTATTCGTTATAAGCTCCAATTGCATTTGATCCACCACCAATACAAGCTATTACATAGTCAGGGAGTTTTTGGACTTGCCTTTGTAATTGAACTTTTGTTTCTTTACTTATAATTGATTGAGCTTCGCGCATTAATTCTGGATATGGATGAGGCCCGACAGCAGAACCCAGCATATAGTAGGAATCAGGATTGCTGATATAATCACCAAGAGCTACATCTACAGCATCGACTAGACTTTGAGATCCTTGAGTTACTGGTATGACAGTAGCCCCCATTTGTTTCATAAAAAAGACATTAGGATATTGCTTATCAATATCTTTTTGACCCATATAGATTATACATTCAAGGTTAAATTTGGCACAGACTGTTGCGGTTGCAATTCCGTGTTGACCGGCTCCAGTCTCACAGATTATCCTAGTCTTCCCCATTCGCTTAGCTAGGAGAACTTGATAAACACAATGATTTATTTTATGACTTCCCGTTAGATTATTTCATTCATTTTTCAGATAGATTTGGGCACCTCCTAGTTTTTCAGTTAAGTTTTTTGCAAAGATCAGAGGGGAGGGCCTGCCGACAAAGTTAAGTTGGAGTTCTCTTAATTCAGCTAAGAATTGAGGGTCATTTCGATATTGATTAAACGCTTTTTCTAATTCTTGAAGATTGGGTAATATAATTTCTGGGACATACTGACCGCCGAAGTCTTGATTGCTTCCATAGTATCCATCTATATTTTTAAAGTTGTTTTGAGAGTTTTGCTGTTTAGTCATATAAGATGTTAATTTAAGATTTTTTAATTTAAAGTTTGTAAATATTGGGTGATTGAGTTTTTGGTTGAGTTGTTATTAAATGATGCGTTATTAATTTGCTTTACAATTTCTGTACCGATAATTGCGATTAGATTTTGTTGGTTAAGGTATTTAACTTGTTCAGGTTCTTTTATCCCAAAGCCGACTGCAATTTCAAAATCTTTCAATTGTAATTTTAATCTGTCGATATAATTTTGAATTTTTAATAACTCTGTCTCTTCTCCAGTTTTACCAAATCTTGCCATAGCGTAAATGACTTGCCCAAGTTTGAGTTCTGAACTAATTACTTCCAGCCTTTCATTATTTGTAACAGGGGAAATTACAGGAATTAGTACTAAATTGTATTTATTACAAAGAAGACTTAAAGTTTTTTGCTCAGGGCTTCCGAAGATCAAATCAGGGATGATAAACCCATAAAAGTCTTTTTTAGCAAGGGCAATGCAAAGCTTTTCAAATCCTATAACTTGCACTGGTGTAAGATAAGACATTAATATTAATTTAGTTCTACAACCTTGAGGTTTGTTAATAGAGTTAAGTAGGTTGTTATAATCTATATGATAACTTATTGCTTGGAGATTAGCTTGGTAGATTAAAGCTCCATCCACAAGTGGGTTTTTGAAAGGTAGTTGAATTTCTAAGTAATCAACCCCATTTTCATCGTATTCAAACATAGCCTGTAAAGATTCTTGAAATCCTTTTGGGTTTGGGTAATTGCCTACCAAATGTGTCATTAATTTAGCCATATTAAATTAGAGAATAATTATCAGAATCTAGTTGTTGGCTTGGTACTGAAGTTTCTTCTATCAACCCAAAAAGAGTATAAATAAAATTCTGAAGCAGTGAGTTTCCATAGCCTAATGATTCAATTTGTTTCATAAATATACTTGTTAGTGAGGGATTTTGGATCAAGAGATCTTGTAATTCAAGTGGGATATCTGAATTATCGATAGTTGGAGTCTCGTAAATTGCATCGCCAAAAACAGTGATTTGCTTAATCAAAAGTGGGGTAATGGCAGTGACTAACGATTGGAATAAATTATATTCTTGAGAGTTTGAATAAGCGTCTAAAGCTTGTCGAAATTGTGAGATTTGAGTCTTTTCTGTCATATTTAGTTTTTTGAGATTTAATAATTTGGGTATAAAAAAGCTCCCTAAACGGGAGTGAAATTGAATTTATGATTATAAACCCCCATTAACGAATCCCCTCCCATCCTACAACTAAACTAAATACAGCAAGGATTAGATTGTTGACAAAACCCTGCAATGTCCTTGCTTTTGTGTTTGTCAGATTATAGTAGTTTTTTAATTTTCCAAAACATATTTCAATTAGTTATTGGGATATGGCAAGTTTCGTTATTGGGGGTATTAAAATATTCTAAAAAAAGAATATAGATTTACATACGCCAACGATAACTCCCTGTAAAGTGAGATACTTGCCACCAAGTAGTGTTATAGTGTGTATTTAAAGACATATTGAGGTTAATGACCTTATCAAACACTAAAAATTTGATTTTGTCAAAAAGTGATTGAACCTGTCTAGTTAATCTTGCCCAATATTAAAGCCTTGGTTTAGATAAGGCATTATGAAGTACTTTATCACCAAGACTAAATTTAGTAAAATAAGT
>JAYWGL010000038.1:0-29650 GCA_043778275.1 Minisyncoccota bacterium | reverse complement strand
TAAATTTAGTCTTGGTGATAAAGTACTTCATAATGCCTTATCTAAACCAAGGCTTTAATATTGGGCAAGATTAACTAGACAGGTTCAAAACGCATTTGACAACGTAAATCTTCTTCTTTATTAGCTTCTTTTGCTTCAACTTTTTTATTAAAAGCCTGGAAGAATTCTATCGGTATCAATCTATTCCAAATTTCTAGTAAACTGGAGTTGCACTCTTCTCTTGTTAAACTGGTAAAATAATACTGAGTTACTCTATCTTTAACTCCAGGAATATCTTTATCAACTAAATTAAATAAGTCTGCGTTGGACTGACACTCATATAAGTCTTTTATCACAGTTAAAGCCCTGCAAAGATATGCGTAACTATATGCAATTTTTTCTCGATTAGTATATACCTGGCTTATTTGTGTAAATCGTTCTCGTGCTTCGTCTATTTCTACTTGTGTGAAATTAGAGCTGCGATCTGGGCGGTGATTAGAGTAATCAGAATTGTCTGAAGAAGTTCCGAAGTTATTCATAAATATAGAGGGTTATTTTTTAGGAAATTAATAATCTTTAACACCAACTTAATAAGTTCTAATTCTTAGATTGTCAAACTCGTCGGGCAGGATTTTCATCTTTTAATTCAGGGTATTTTTTGAACACGAAGAAATGGCGAATTTTCCGTGAGCAGTAAAACACTCCTATGAATAAAGATAACATTAAAAAAATGTGGAAGATTAAACTTGGTAAAAAACCTCCCCAGTAAAATATTCCATCAGGTAAAAAAATATCGTAACGTTGACTTCTTCTAATATCATATTTCACCATTATATTAATCATAACTAAACACTCTTCAATTTTTTTTACTAAAAATATAGTACTTGCTATCGAAAAAATTATAATAGCTAAATCAAAGGACTCTACCCATTTTAATTTTGTATCTGATGATTCAGGATTTTCTGACTTTGGAATTATCATAGGCATAAAATTGTTTTAACTGATTAATTATCGTAATAATATGTTACTTCAGTAATTACTAGATGTCAAAAATTGGCTGGATTTGATTACCTTGACATTAACCCTGTTTTTATTAAGACTTGAATATATTCAACAGAATAACGATTATAAGATAATGTCCAGATCCCTAAAAAAACCACCTTTCGTAGATCCAAAACTAACTACTAAGGCCGCCACTGCAAAAGCAAGCGGTAGCACTGACCCAATTAAGACTTGGAGTAGAGCCTCAACTATTATTCCAGAATGGGTAGGAATCAAATTTGGTGTTCATAACGGTCGCAAGCACTTAGAAGTCCTCATCACCGAAGAAATGGTTGGACACCGCCTCGGTGAATTCTCACCAACTACAGTCTTCAAGAGCCACGGTGGAAAATTAGCTAAAACCGCCAAAAGTAAATAAGCTTTTCTCAATTAGCTATTAGATACCAAGTAAAAATAAATCAACTTCCTAATCAAGGAAGTTTTTTGTTGCCTAAAGATTTGTTGACAAGTACAATCTAATAAGTTAATACTCTGAATATAAACCAATTTCTTTTTTTTGAAACCTTTTTTAATATGCTAACCATCTTTGATAAAAAACCTAACCCGTCAAAACCTAATCAAGAACCCCAGGCTCAAGAGTCTCGACAATTTGATTTCAATTATTATATCACCAAGTTCTTTCTTAAAAATGTTCGATTGACTATAATGGCTGTTGTTTTTTTCATTGTAGTAGCAACAGCTGCAACGCTCTCACTCAAGACGACAGGATTTCCAGCTCCTAATGTTCCTATAACTCTAATCAATACCTTGTATCCTGGAGCATCTTCCGAAACAGTGGCCAAGACTGTCAGTATCCCACTTGAAGCCGCGATAAAAGAAGTTAAAGGTGTCAAGCGATTTAATTCGACCAGTAGTAATTCGTTTTCTAATATTGCTGTTACTCTTGATGAGTCTGTGAATGTCGATACTGTTAATAGTCAGTTAGATTCTGCAATTAAGTCAGTTAGCTTCCCAACAGGAGTCGAAACACCTAAGCTCTCATCGGTAAGTATTGGTGGTACGGATATTGCAATTAGTATAATCGGCGGAGATCTCAAAGAAACTTACAATATATACAAAAAGCTCGAAGCCAAATTAGTGCAATTACCAGAAGTTGGAACCGTAAAGCCCCTTCGGGAAATAAAAGAAAAATTAGTCATCATCACAGAAACCGCGAAATTAAAAGAATCTAATATCACAGTAGAGCAGATTCAGACTAAGCTCGCAACTATTGGTGAAATCTTACCAGTAATCTCTAATATTAAGATTGATAACAAAATTACTTCCCTCCAGACAAGCTTATCTAAGAATTCCCTCGAAGATATAAAAAATCTAGAGTTTAGCCCAATTCAACTTCCGTTAGCACAAGCGCCATCGGCTATCCCAGTTAATCCAAACATTCCAGCCAATCCTAATATCCCAAGTGCTCCCGCTCCAAAAATTTATAAATTAAGCGAGCTAGCAAAAGTTGAGTTGGATTATAGTTTTAGCGATAATCTTAAATCGTATTATTCTATTAGTATCAATCAAAGTGCGGTTGTTCGAGAAGCTTTGACTGTTAATATTAAGGGTATAAAAAATACTGATCAAGGTAAATTAGTCGAATCAGTTCATAATGTAGCCAAAAAAATTGATAACACCAAATTCCTAACAGCCAAAGAAATAGTAAGTCAATATCAATCTAATCAAGCTTATATTATAGAAGCCTTTACTCAGAACGAATCATCTCAAGAACAAGTACAAGAGGTTATAAGTGGATTAATAGGCGGACCATTAGAATTCTTAGGATCAGCAAAAAATCTAGGTTATGCCCTTGGCGGCATTCAGCTAGTGATGCTTGTTATGATAGCTCTTGTTTCTTGGAGGGCAGCGATTATCTCGGCACTGGCTATTCCACTTAGTTTTATGTTTTCAACGCTGTTCCTTTATTTAACTGGGGATTCATTGAATACTTTGACGCTATTTTCTTTGGTTTTGGTAACTGGACTTGTTGTAGATCCTGCTCTTGTTGTATTAGAAGCTATTCAGCGTAAAGTTGACAGTGGATTCAAAGGCTCAGAAGCAGTTTTAGAAGCTATACATGACATTGGAACAGGAGTTTTCTTAGCTATGCTTACAAATATTATTGTTTTTGTACCTTTTGGAGTTTTATCTGGTATTTTTGGGCAGATTTTTAAATATATCCCATTCACAGTTATTCCAGCTATTGTTGGGTCTTATTTAATTCCATTAGTTGTTTTGGCTTGGCTTGGAGGTCTGATTCTTCGCAAGAACCCAAAGGCGGGAGACGATGAAATTAAAAACTTGTGGGGTATTTCTAAGTGGTTAATTAATCTCAATAGACGAATTCTTAATTTGAATGCAATTTTTAGGTTTTTGATTATCCTGGTTATTTTACTTGGAACTCTTGGGATGACGGGACTGATGTTTAGTAGTGGCAAAATTAAGGTAGCAGAGTTTGCTCAATCAGATAATGTTAATGAATTATTAATTAACGGAACTTGGAATAATCAGACAACTGATGAGACCAAAAATAAGACAACAGGAGAAATTCTTAATTATATAGCGGCTCAAGATGGAGTGCTGACAGTCTTACAGTTTCAAAAAGGTTTTACTTACTATGTATTCCTAAAGCCAAAAGGTAAGCGAACTATAACCTCAGACCAAATCGTCCAAAAAATTGATAATCATCTACAAGATCTTTATGGAGAAAAAGCCGAAGGTCAAAAAGAGTTCTTCGATCTCAAAGTAAGTGGACTATCTAACGGCGGCCCACAATCAAACTACCAAGTAACCTTAGCTATAAAAACAGAAAATCTAGATAAACTCAAAGCAAGCTCACTTGATATTGGAACTCTTCTAAAAAATCAAGTTTGTATCTCGGGAGCAAAAGCAGTTTTAGATTCACAGTGTCCAGAGGATAAAAAATTAATCACTAAGGTTGATGATGGTTACTCTGACAAGCAAAATATTTTACTTGATATTAGCCTGGAACGAGAGCAGCTCTTGGCTAATCAGCTTGCTACTTTAGGGCGAGGTCCAGCTACTATAGGTATTAACAGTCTAATAAAAAATGAATTTCAGATTAATAGAGGAGAAAAAGTAGCTAAAATTAATCTCGAAGGAAGGGAGGTTGATATCGTAATTAATCAAGATAATGCCAAACCAACAACGCAGGCGGATCTAAAAAAAGTTATTAGCGATAAAACCAAAACACCTTTTGAGTCTATTGGTAATATTCTTGAGACAGAGCCTCAAGCTACAATTAGTCGTAATAGAGGTCAAACTACAGGATTGGTACAAGCCAGACTAAAAAAAGAATATCAAAATGATAGGTCAATTGCAGGTAGTGTCGTAACTTTAATCTCAGATTACTATAAATCTAATGATTATCAAAAAACATTGGATCTTGGACTAGAGAAAGAAGCCATAGGTAGTTTTAACGATGGGTCAGCTGGTGACGGGGGTAAATTCCTTTCTGAGCTTGGAGTGGCTTTAATCCTAGCTATTATAGTAAGCTATATAGTCTTGGCAATATTCTTTAACTCTTTCTTACAGCCTCTGAGTATTTTATACACTATTCCAATTACTTTCCTTGGAGTTTTCCCAGCTCTTTATTTCTTTGTTGGCGGTCAGTTCGGATTCTTAGAGATTATTGGACTGATTATCCTAATTGGGGTGGTTGAAAATGTAGCAATTTTCTTAATTGATGGAGCTAACCAAAAAGTAAAAGAAGAAGGCTTAGGATATAAAGAAGCTATTGCGGTTGCCTCAGGTATTAGGCTCCGACCGGTGCTTATGACTAAGATAACAACACTAGTCTCCCTTGCTCCTCTGGCTATTACTTCTGAGTTTTATAGATCAATTTCGGTTGTAATTATCTTTGGGTTATTGACTTCTGGATTTACTTCGCTTATCACTACGCCGATTCTTTATATTTACTTCAATTGGTTATCAGTCAAATTTCGAGTGGCTAGCATTTGGTTACAGCTAGCCTTTTTAGGGTCGCCTATTATTGCATTTTTGGTTAACTATACGGTAAATCTTCTGCTAAATAAGAGTCAATTGGCAACAATATTAGGCTTAGTTGTATTCTTTGGACTCTTAATCGGGATTCAACTTTATTGGCGTTTTAAAAGAGGTTTGACAGTTACACACTACTAAAACAGTGTATAAATATAACCTAATCTAGCCAATGTCCCAATTTCCAATTCAGAATATTATTAATCAATATCAAGATATTAATACTAAGTTACTCAATACCATAGACCAAAAAGAATTAGCAATCTTAGGCAAGCAACTAAAAAATTTCCAAACCAAAAATGACCTAGCCTTAGACATTCTCAATCTAGAAAATGTAATTAAGGGTAATCAAGAGCTATTGGCTGGCGAAAGTGATTCTGACCTAATATCAATGCTTAAAGATGATATCGATAATGCCGAAACCAAAATCAAAATCCTGGAGGATAGCCTGCTCACTTATCTTGCTCCAACTGATCCTCGGGATAGTGAAAATATTTTACTAGAAATTCGAGCGGGGGCTGGGGGTGATGAAAGTTCACTGTTTGCAGGTGAGATAGTTCGCTCGTATAATATGATGGCAATAGAATTAGGTTTTAATTTTAAGATTGTTGATTGTAACACTGGAACAGTTGGCGGTTACAAAGAGGTGATAATAGAGGTTCGCGGAGATGGGGCATACAGTTGGTTCAAGTATGAAGGTGGCGTTCATAGAGTGCAGCGAGTCCCAGCCACCGAAAAGCAAGGTCGAGTCCACACTTCCACAATTAGTATTGCCATTATGCCGCTACTAGAGGATAATAATGAATTTAAGCTTGATATGAGTGAGGTCGAGATTATTACTTCAACTTCTCAAGGGGCAGGAGGGCAATCTGTCAATACAACATATTCGGCGATTCAAGCCACTCATAGACCGACAGGTATCAAAGCGCAATGTCAAGATGAGAGAAATCAACAGCAAAATAAAATTAAGGCGTTGCAGATTCTAACTTCCCGTGTTTACGATTTTTATGAACAGGAGCGACTAGCTAAAGAAATCCAAGAGCGTCGAGACCAAGTTGGGACGGCTGATCGAAGTGAAAAAATACGAACTTATAACTTCCCTCAAGATAGGTTTACAGATCATAGATATAACCAGAACTGGAACCAGCTACCTCAGATTATGAATGGGGGGATCTATAAAGTCATTAGCGAAATCAAAAAACTAGAAGCCAAAAAAATCATAGGGAATTTATAGATCATTTTTATAATTACTACTTGTCAAACAAGCTTGTCAAAAAATTAAACTTTGCTTAGAATAAGCTACATTCTCAATACTATCAATAATATCTCAATTGATTTTCCAGCCTTAATTATTGTTATGACCAACCCTAAAAATACCCCTAACCTTAACAGTTCAATTGATCCTAATGATCCTTATTCATCGATTCAACAAGATCAGCCTATTTTACGAGATCCAGAGTCAGATATAATTGCTAAGGCGATGCAGTATTATAACACAGAAGCTACAGAATTATCGTCCCAGCCTCATGTAATCCCGGTTGTCCCAAGCCCGATAACCCCAACAGAGATACCTACTAATTTTTATAATCACGATTACCACGATGGAGTAAATCAGAATGCTGAGATTCATCTTAATAATCTATACCAACAATCATCTGTCGGCAAAATCGAAACTCCTATCAACGAACTCCCTATAACTAACCTTGGGATGCCACTTCCTGATGTTAATAATGTATATGAATCAGTCACTTATCCAGAAGCTAATTTCCAAAATTATAAGAGTGTATACAATCCGAATAATCCTAATCCAGAAGCTGCTACACCAACAATCTCAACTAACGAAACTAATTTCGATATGTATCTTAATTCATCGATAGTAACAACCCCTTTACAAAATATACAGGTTCCTCTTGATTCAGCCGAAGCCATTGAACAACCAAAATCACGACGATTACTATGGATTATAATAGGCTTGATATTAATATCCCTATTTGTTGGGTTAGGAGGTTATACTTGGTGGATAGCATCTCAACAAAATAAATCTGGATCTAAACCACCGATCAATTCCACATCTGCCCAAAGTGGCGCGGATGCAACTAGTGGCACAGAGAGTTCTAGATCTGCAAGGTCCGTTGCTGTAGTCTTCAATGATCCGACTGGGCCAAAACCAGCTGATATAGCTAAAAAAGATAATGGAGAGATTATCACACCAGAATTCCTAAAACAAAATTTTGAAGCTAACAAAGTAAAAGATGATAAATGCCAAGATGATTCTATCTGTGGCAAAGATGTGGATAGCGATAAAGACGGTCTAAAAAATATCCAAGAACAAGCCTATCGCACAGACCCAAATAAAGCTGATACTGACGGCGATGGAGTAGCTGACGGCGATGAAGTTAATATCTACAACACTGATCCAACTAAATCTGATAGTACCAATAGTGGATACAGTGACTTTAGCAAAATTAAGGCTTGTAATGATCCTGCATTTAAATTCACCAATGCACCTAATAAATTCTCCCCAGAACGACAAAAGCAATTAACAGAGAATATAACCAAGTTCCAATTACATGAAATAACTATTAATAGTTTAAAGTCTATTGGTGCGACTAATACAGATCTTACAACAGGGACAATAGCGGAATCTTGCTCACCAGTTAATGTAAAACTCTAAATATGATCCTTAAATCAATCGTTCAATCTTTCCAAGCGGCAAAAACACCCGCTCCCAAACCTGAAAATCCTTGTGATCTTTTTGGGTGTTTAAATTCCTTTACTAATAATCCAGATTACACCACGGGTACAGCTGGTCAAATTGCTAATAATATCGCTGTGGATATTGCTGTTGTTTTAACATATGTTGCTGGGTCGATTGCAGTAGTTTTTGTATTGATTGGAGCCTTTAAGATGCTAACTTCAGAAGGTGATTCAAAAAAGTATGAAGACGGACTAAAATCAGTTCGCTACGCTGTCACAGGGCTTGTCTTTAGCGTGTTGGCATATGGTTTAATTGCTACTGTTTTACAGGTTCTAACTTTTTGGTCAAAGTAGGATTCGGACAACTAACGAAATTATGAAATTATGAAACTTATACGAGAGATAAAAAAGCTTACCGACAAAATTTATACAAAATTTAGATCCTCTGATAACCTTACCTCTATATTAATTTTAGTTTTTTGGGCCTTTGCCAGTCGAGGACTTGGCTTGATCCGTGAAAGTCTAGTTGGTCGCCTCACCATTGTTGAAGCTGAGATCTTTAATGCAGCCAGTGTCTTGAATGAGAATATAGTAACTTTGTTTATTTTGGGCTCAGTGGGAGTCGCCCTATTACCTCAGATTATAAAACTGGATAAAGAAAGCGATAATAGAACAAACAAGTTTCTTACCTGGTCGATTATTTTTTTTAGTGGTTTTATTACATTTTTGTGCTTAGTTGGAATAATTTTTTCACGAGAGATATTACAATTGATTAACTTCGATTTATATAATAGAGTCAAAAGTTTAGGGCTTGAGTCTAAATATATTTTACTAAATCAGATTTTTTTGGTTGCCCCTATTTTGTTTGGCATAAAGACAGTTTTTGGGGTATTTTTGAATGCGAAAAAATCTTTTAAGGTATTTGCATTAGATGGAGTTTTATCTAATGTTGGTTCTATAATTGGGCTATCACTTTTATATAGTTTTTTTGGGATTGAAGGTACGGCCTTAGGTCTGATTATTGGGTTTTTTATTGCTATGATTGCCTTTGGCTGGGATGCGTATCGTATTGGTTTTCGAGCGAACATAGGATGGTTCGATGATTTGGGTGGTTATTTAATACAGGCGCTTTATTTATTTATGCCACGGATCCTAATTTTCCCAGCGGCTCGATTAGCTGAGACATTAATTGCCACTCTTACTAAGAATACAGGGGAGCTGTCGGCCCTACGTATGGCTATGAATATTCAAGGGGTGTTTTATGGCTTAATGGTTGCTGTAGGAGCGGTATTCTTACCTGATATAGCTAAAATTCTTATCGAAGAGGGGAAAAGTTCAAAATTCTGGAAACATCTATATAAATACCTATTATTAACATTAATACTTGGTGGAGTAGCCAGCGTTGTCACAGCTATTTTCAATCCTTTACTTTTGTGGTTGATTCGATTTTTGTCATTTGCTAAGTCATCTAGTTTACTTAACCAACCTGAGATTTTTGGACTGATAATTCAATTAACGATCCTTGGCTCATTTTCTATTGTATTTCAATCAATTAGTGAGATACTTAATCGTTATTTTATCGCCCTTGAAAAGAACTGGTATCCAATTATTACCTCACTAATAGCCAATTTTGTATCTGTAGTTATATGTCTAACTCTACCAGGGATTTTAGGTGGGTTCACGGCTCAGGTGGTTATGCTCAGTTTCGTAGTGAATAATCTATTGTTGACCATATTCCTTTCGGTTAGATGCTACTTGGATTATCGCCAAACTCGCTTGATCTAAAGTAGGCAACTCCTCCAGCTACACCATAGATCAAAAAGCTAATAATGATCGTTAATTCGATAGAATAGACAGCAATAAGACCTGCTAAAATTGGAGCAGTTGCAGCAAAAGCTTGGAGAGATGTATTGATTCCTAAGATTTTGCTTTGTTGATCGGCAGGCGATTTATTAGAAAGGATAGTTATAAGGATGGGTGTCGAGAGAGACACTCCAATGGCTACCATTGGTAAAACCAAGAAATATCCCCAGGTCTGAGTAATTAGACTTAGCATTAATCCAAAAATTGCAGTAGCAAAAAGGGTGAGGTATAGAGACTGAGAGTGCTTAAAATAGCGATTAAGCAAGGGTAAGCATATAAGGACACTAGCAAAAACCCAAATTCCAAAATAAGAAATTATCGATCCAATCAACAAAGGTGTTAACCCAGATCTATCACTTAAGAGCTTGGGGAAGAAGTTGCTAAAAATACTAAAAGCAAGCGATAATAAAAAACTAACAACAAATAAAGATCTAAAAGCCTTGACTCTAAAAGCCTTATAAATCTGTCTAAAACTATAAAAAGGGTTTATCTTTTTTATTTCGACAATCCCACTTAAGTTATGTTTAGTCTCTTTAAAAAGTTTTTGAAGAACGGTGATGTTGACTAATCCAAGAATAAAAGCTCCAAAAAAAGGAATTGCCAAACTAAATAAACTTCCGAATTGACTAAATGGAGATTTAATCTCTGTTAGGATACCGCCTAATAGAGGTCCTGTTATGGCGCCAAGTCCTATCATTAGGTTAATTAGACCAAGGTATTTTGATTTTGATTTTTGGTTACTTGAGTCTAATATTGCACTTTGAGCGATAAAAATATTACCCCCAGTGAAACCATCTAACAGCCTTGCAACAAATAACATTGGCAAGTTACCAATACATAGAGCGACAAATGAAATAAAGTATGAAAAAGTAGTACCGATTAATGAATAGCTTAGAATCCTCTTACGACCTAAGTTATCTGAAAAATAACCAAATATTGGAGCTCCAAAGAGTTGACCAAGTGGGTAGCAGGCGATTAGAAGTCCATATAGGAGATTTTGAGCATTGGAGGAAGTACCGTATGATTGTTTGAAAAACTCTGGTAAAATGGTGATTACCATATTAGCCCCAATCATATCGACTAAAACTATGGATAATAAAATTACAATGTTGAGATACTTTTTGTTAAGATACTCATCGCCAAAAAATCTACCGGACATCGAAGATAACTATATCTTTAGTTGGGTTAATAGTTTTATCATTAACTATATCTTGAGGTAAAGTATCAACAAATTCGTATTCGACTTGAAATGGTTTAGGATTTAATTCTGTAAAGATTTGTTTAATTTTTTTGTCCGGTATATATATAGAAACCTTGCCTTGATATTGACTTGTCGTTGAGGGTGAGCTAATTGCTTGGGAGGATTTATTAATGATTACGCTCGATCGAAAATTATTATTGATATTAAAACTCAGACCGCTATTGGTTAGTTCTTTAGATAAGGTAACTATAGTCGGAGAATTAGAACCAATGAGATTAATGGTCTGGTATTGAACTTCATCATATTTTGCTTTTGCAAGTAAATCGATGATATAATCTTGGGCGAGTGTTCGATACTTATTAGGAGTCTTACTTCCTGCGATAAACTTTCCACAGTTTCCTTCTACTCCATAACCGATATAATAACTTCTATTCTCAAATCCACACAAAAAGCCATTACCTGTCTGCCAGACTCCTTTATAATAGTCTTCTTGAGGATTAATATCTTTTAATAATTGCCCGGCGCTTATCATTTCTTCAGGTGACATATTTGTCTGAACATTATCACCCAAGACCTTAAGGTAGCCAGATATATTTCCAATATTACCCCAGATATTATTAGTTTTTATTTTGGCAAGGATTGCTGCGATAACAATATTTTGTCGCCTTGATCTAGCAAAATCACCTCCTTCTGACCCAT
The DNA here is from genome assembly GCA_043778275.1 of Minisyncoccota bacterium. GTDB lineage: Bacteria > Patescibacteriota > JACMRA01 > JACMRA01 > JACMRA01 > JACMRA01. Next base: position 18,147 of record JAYWGL010000038.1, on the reverse strand, counting down.
CTGCATGTCGACTACGTGCAAAGATTGAAGCTCGAAAACCATCCATTTTTTCAGTCCCAGCTTTAAAATTAGGGGCTGGCTTGATATACGAAGTATATCCATCTGTTGGGAATGTGTAATCAGTAAATTCAGTATCAATTTTTACATCTACACCTCCTAACTGATCAATAACCTGTCTTAGACCATTGACATTAATAGTTGCCCAGTAGTGAAGAGGTAGCTTAAATTCATCTTCAACAAATTTTACTAGTTTTTCTGCTGAGGTTTTTGGATCGAGTTGTTTGAGGTTTCTATAGACTGGGTATATAGCGTTAATTTTGCCCGTGTTACTTGTCTCAGTAACATAGAAATCGCGAGGGATATTGACGGCAGCTACCTTTTTCAGTTTATGAAAATAGCTTACTATAATCATGGTATCAGAGGCTCCATTATCTGGGTCTAATCCGACGACGAAGAAATTGGTACGATCCTCAGACTCTCCTTTAATTGGGGTTCGTGAGATAGCATTAGATATCCCCGCTCCGATAAAAGCTAATGGATTGACATCAGTACCGCCTTTAATTTTTTGGGATTGGGCGCTGACTTCCCAAGCGATAAGACCTACACCAGATACAAATATCATACTCCCAATCAAAAAAATTATCCCAAAAAATCTAGAAACTTTGACTAAAAAACTAGTTTTTGGCTTTATTTTTTTTGGTGCTTTAGGTGCCTTGGGGGTTGCAGAGATCATATTTAATTCTGAGGTTAATCTATTACTCTAGGATAATACTGGGTTGAGTTTCTTCAGCTGGGGAGTCGGTTTGCTGATCTTCATCAATTGTAATTAGGTTAAGTTCAACATCTAAGAGTTCTTGAGCCAGTTTAATATTAACACCTCTGCGACCAACGGCTAAGGCTGCCTCATCTTTATAACAATATACATCGGCATGTTTAGTAGATTCGGTGTAATCAACTCTTTCAATTTGAGCGGGTTCCAGGCAGTCCATAATCATTAAGTCGATGTCATCTGGTTGCAACTCAATAATATCAATTTTCTCTTGCATATTACTGTTAACTTCACGCAGAATATTGATGATACGCATATTTTTTCGTCCAAGTATTGTTCCAACAGGATCTATGTCAGCTTCTTCGGATGCAGAAACTAGTACTTTGGATCGGAACCCGGGTTCTCGAGCTATCTTTTCGATATTGACAAGTCCACTAGCCACTTCGGGGATTTCAGATCGGATTAAGGCTGAGATAAAGTCATTGTGAGTTCGAGAAAGTACAACTTTGGCATTTCCCTGACTGTCTTCTGTAATATTTACAATAAGAGCTTTGATAAAACTACCAGACTTAAATTTATCAATTGGAAGCAAGTTTTCTTTACCTAAAAAGCCGTGAGTTTGACCTAATTTTACGTAGTAACCACCTTTGTGAAAGTAATCAACCTCTACTGAGACAATCTCACCAATTTTATCAACGAATTGCTGTAGTATTTTGCCATGTCGTGCATTTTGAACACTGTTAGTTAATACTTGTTTAGCAATCTGGGAAGATATACGCCCGAAGTTAACTTGCTGATCTAGTTCCAGAGATGACTTAATCACATCTCCTAACATCGCATCAGGTTTTGTAAGTCTAGCTTCTAGAAGTGTCAGTTGTTGACCAGGATTTAGAACCTCTTCGACAACGGTCATAGTCTTGAATACAGTATACAATCCGCTATTTAGATCAAATTCTACTGCGTAAGATCCGTCTTTTTGCCCGAACTCTTTTCTATAGGCTCCTGCAATTGCAATTTCAATAGATTTTTTGACTTCATTTATATTAAGGTTTTTTTCTACACAGATGTATTCAATAACTTCTTTTAATTCATTAAGGTTAATAGACATATTTTGAGTTCGGTTACGATATTTTTTTAAGGTAATTTTTTGGAAAAAAAAGCTAGAGGTGGAGTCTCTAGCAATTGTATTTATACCCAAAAAATGAGTAATATATTATTTTTTGTCAAACTTAGCTGAAGTAGTAATTTTCTGTTCGGTTGTAGCTAGGCTTGTTTTTTTACTTCGGATAAATCGGTACTGGTACCATAGCATAACTCCAATCGGAGCAGCGATGAGTAAGAATACGGGAACAGCTCCAGTTCGGACAGCTTCCACACTAGCCTTAGCTTGATTAGCTACTGATTTTTGGATAGTTAAATCACTGGCTTTAAGTTCGCTGGTCGCACCTTTGGGAGTTGCAGCTGCTGTGTCTGTAACTGCTTTGAAATCTTGAGTAACTACACCAGCTTTAGTTATTATCATATCACCATCTTGAACTACTTCGGCTTTTGGCACTGGGACGGCAGGGGCTGTGCCGTTGGTTGCTTGTACTACGGTAGCGTTGGAAGGGATTCCCATTCCAGGGGTGTTGGGAGTTGTAGGGTCTTGAGCGTTACCAGGTAGACTTGGGGAGATTAAAATGTTTATTGCTAAAAGGCAGATTCCAAGAGATAAAACAATTTTTTGTAGATTAGAGATTGGAGATGGCATAGAAAATGAAGCAAGATTAACCAGAATTAATTAAACAGTAATTTATACTTTTTATACTTATATATATAACATACTATTTTCAAAAAGTCAAAAGACTTTACATTGATATTCTGACTTTAGTTGAAATAGAAGGTAAATAAACTTGTAACTAATTTTTAAAGTAAAAACTGTTAAAGGCTAGCCAATGACATTATTTAGATATCTAGCTGGGTTATAGCACCGTGCTCCTCCACCAACGCTACAGAAGAACTGACCTCCACTATTACCCTCAATAAGCATAAAGTGAACGTGAGGACCTGTAGTATTACCAGTCATACCAATTCTACCGACTTCTTGACCTTTTTTGATGAAAGAACCTACTCCAAAGGCTGTAGGACTTTGCATATGGAGATAGTTAGAATAGACTTTTTGACCTGAGGGTACTGTCATTTCAATAACTATATAGTTACCAGCTCCGTAGTTCCAAGCAACTGACCTATTAGCCTGAAGTACTATACCATCAGCAAGGGCATAAAGAGGTGTTCCTATAGCCCCTCCGATATCCATGCCGTCATGTCCACAGTGGAAGCTTTGATTGTAAGTACCGTTAGAAACTACAGGCCCGAAGTAACCACTAGGGACATTTAGGTTATTAGCTTCGAAGTAACAACCGATAAAGCCAGGTCTATTATTATTAGGGACAAGATTATTAGGTTGATAGAGTCCAGCTTTTTGGGCTTCTTGGTTTTTTTTGGTGATTTCTTCAGCTTGTTTTTTGTAGTCTATTCCAGCTTTTTCTAGTTCTGCATCCCCTGCTTTTTTTTGATCATCCAAGGTTTTCATCAATTGGGTATATTTGGATTCGTCATTTTGAACTTGTTCAATAAGATAATTTAGCCCAGAGACTTTTGTATCTACGATTGATTGAGCTGACTCCCACTGAGATTTGAGTTTTTTTTGCTCTTCTAATTGATCTTGTAGCTGTTGGTTTTTTACACGGATCTCTTCGGTAATTTTTGCAGCTTCCTCTTCTAAGTTTTTTAGTTTTTTCCCTGCTTCGAATGATTCGATAATACTTCTGTTAAGAACTTTTGCTAGGAATGGAATCCGAGAATCAATCCAGAGTTCATTATATATCTCTCCTTGAGTCCCTTCTAGTACTTTGAGCTCTTTGTTATATTGATCAATCTGCTCTTGAATTTTTTTGCTTACTAGGTCAATGATCTCGATTGCATTTTTGATTTTGCTAACCTCTTCTTCCTTGGCTTTTCGCTCTGCCGATAGTGAGGATTTACGTGAAGTAGCTCCTTCAAAATCAACGTTTACATCCTTGAGTTGTTTATCAATCTCTTCTTGCTTAGACTTAATATCGGCTTTTCTTTGCTCGTATGCACTCAAAGGCGAAATAGCTTGAACATTAAGAGGTCTGATACTTCCCAGTGTAAGCCAAGTGCTAAATGTAATGATACTAATAACCGTGATGGTTTTGGTGAAGTTTTTGAATAGGCTCAGTTGAGACATATCGGGATAATCCTTTCATCTATTAATTTTTTTATATCTTGTTTTGTGTAAGCTATAACTCTTTGATGAAGGTAATATTTCTATACAATATCAATCTATTGAATTATTGTCAATCCATGTTTGCCAAGCAAAATTTGACAGTTCCCAATATTCAAATCACGGTTAGGATACTTTTTGGAAAACCCCCAATCCAGAATAAAAATCCACACAAATCCCCACAAACACTCAAAAAATAAACATCAATTCTTAAATATGGCTATTAGTATAAAAAGCAATTCCAGCTCCGCTCTTGACACCGTTAGAAACTCTGAGCAAAACACAACCGCATTAAAACCCCAATCTAATGCAACTAAAAAAGTTAATTTTTTTCGGTCAACATTGCAAGAGCTGTCTAAGGCGGAGTGGCCAAGCTTTAAATATATCCTTAATTGGATAGTTGTTATCGTAATATTTACAACGACCGTTTCTTTGTTTTTAAGCTTTGTAGATAATACAAGTAAGTCAGGAGTTAATTATGTAAGCTGTTTTTCAAAAAAGAATAGTGCCGAAAACTGCAACGGTAAACTTTGGAATGAGTTAACTTTTAACAACTAGTTCTCAACAGCAAGATTTAAATTATTTATAATGTATTTATGTGGGTTTTAATTTTTGGTTTGGTGATTTTGGGTATCTCTATAGTCCTATTTATTTATCTGGTGCAATACGCCCAGAATCAGAACAAAAATGATCATAAGATCTTTGCTTCTTACAAAAATTCGATGATTGGTAGTAATTTATCAAAAATTCAATCTAGTTTGCAAAGTGTTAATAACTCCACTTCTAAGTATCTAGCAAGTCCACAGGTTTCAGGTATTGGTCAGATTCTTAATCAGATATTTGAGAATATCTTTAATTATGCTATTAATTTTTTTAAATTTTTCTGGGGGTTACAGCCAATTAACAGTACCAAAGTCCAATCTGAGCCATCCACTGAAATTTTGATAAAAGGATCATTATCTGAATCTGAAGAACTAGAAGATCAAAAAAATAAGGGGGCTCAAAATAACAATTCCAGCTTTAGTAAGAATCCAACAACTTCGGCAGCAACCTATAAGCGCAACTTAGTTAACCCGAAGGAAGATTCGCACATCTCAATCGAGGAGGCTAAAATAAAAACTCATAGTACTCTAATATTAGGTCAAGAGACGGATGATGAAGAATTATTAGGAGATCTCAACAAAAAAAATGACAGCTTAATTGATAACTCTAATACCAAGATGTCAAAAGACGAGCTATTCAAATTAGAAAAATTCACCCTAAGTCGATTCAACCAAGCTCGGGGTTATAATAAACTTGACATTGCTCTTGATCTAGCAGAGATCTATGGTAACCTCAATCAGATGGACCTTCAAAAAGAACTTTATTTATGGGTGCTTAACAAGACATCAAGCGATGATATAAGACATCGAGTAGTTAATAAATTAATTGCGAATTAAAGAGCTGTGTTATGAGCTTAAATCTTATAGCTCTCGTCTTCCCAAATTATAATTTTATCTGTTTGGATTAAATCGGCTTGGATAAAGATATCGATATGATAGCGGGCTTTATGGGCTGGGTAATCTTTTTTTTTATAGACGCTGTGCTTTTGCCCAATTGACATATGCATACCGCAAACCCGCTCAAAAGCGGTAATATCCTTGATTAACAGTTCTGGGTCTTTAGAAATTGCTTTATTAATCCCGAAGCCAAGCTCTCGAATTACTAGATCTTCAGTCTGTTTAACTTTTTCTAAGACTTCTACGAAGCTATTAGGGGTAGCTTTGCTCCACTTGATGATTTTGCCATACTCGATATCAAGAGTAAAGGGTATTGGGGCTAGTTCAACCTCAAAATTACTATTGGCAAAGGCATAGACATAAATTCGCCCATTGATAGCTTCTAAGACTTTAGACTCTGTAAAAACCTCACCAATAGGGTAAGTCCCACCGATATTTGCCATTCCTTCGTATTGACCGATGTTAAGCTTTGGAACTTCTAATTCACAGTCAATACTACAAGTATCTCCGTTATAATTAATAAAGAGAGATTTAGCCTCAATGAGAGCTTTGTTAATCCCTGTAGATTTCTCAATTAGATACTTCTGGTCGTAAGCTAGGGAATCAATATAAATACCCTGGGTCGTGGGAGAGTTGCGATAGAGATGCATATGTTCGATAACTTTTAAACCCCTTGCAAATAGATTTAATCTAATCCGAAAATCATTAAGACGAAAATTAGAACTCTGGATTAAGACAACTAAGTCCTTAGGCTCTAACGAATCGAACATAATGATAAGCTCTTCTTGATTAACAGAATTAAAGTCTACAAATCTCCCCTCAGGTAAAGATTTTTTGTAAGCATTGGTGAGAATCTCAGATAGATTTGTTTGAGTATCAAAGACAACTAGAGCTTGTTGACAACTAATATCATACTTAATTGAGCACTCTAATATATCAGCTATATTTTGTTCTGCTCGCTCGACCAAAGTCTTAGTCATTATGGATTGGATTGCTTAAGTATCTCTTCCATAGTAAGAGCGGGTTTATTAGTTGGAGTTGGATTAGACATTGTATTTTCTATCGATTTATTACTACCTGATAGAGGTTGAGGACTAGTAATTCCCGGGATTGGAGTCGAGTCAGAATTGTTTGGATTAGGTATTACTTGAGTGGATTTTGATTCTTGTGCAGATGCTTCGGGATTAGATTTTGGATCATTGGGTGTTCCTGGCATAGGAGCAGAGCTACTTGCAGTAGCGTTCATCCCTGGCATTATTTGTGAGTTTTGATTTTTATCTTGCTTATTCTCTACAGTTTTGTTGAAGAATACTGGACTAAGCCAATAATACATTAATCCCGCAGCTAAACCTAAGATCAAAATACCAACAAGCCATAAAAGCCGTGAATCAAGTCGTTTTTTTGAGGTGATGTAGATTGAAGACATGTTTCTTAGGTTGGGTTTATTTCTTTGGGCGAAGGATGGCATCGACAATACCGTAATCAATAGATTCTTCTGCGCTCATCCAGTAATCTCGATCCATATCTTTGGTGATTCTTTCTATTGATTGTGTAGTTGTTTGTACCAAAAAATCGTGAAGTTGTTTCTTGACTTTGATACTTTGCTTTAATGAGATTTCTAAGTCGCTTACCATTCCTTTTGCTTGAGATGATGGTTGGTGTATCATAACTTCAGCGTGTTCGAGGATAAAGCGCTTACCCTTTGTTCCTGCTGCCAATGTTAGACTTCCTGCAGAAGCTGCTAATCCAATACAAATTGTGGAAACATCGGGTTTTATAAAATTCATTGTATCAATAATTGACCACATAGAAGTTACTGATCCACCAGGGCTATTAATATACATAGTTATATCTTTGCTATTATCTTCAGATTCTAGGTAAAGGAGCTGGGCAACAATAGTGGATGCCATTGCATCATCAAAGGCTTCGTTAAGGAGGATTATTCGATCGTCGAGGAGTCGAGAATAGATATCCATTCCTCGTTCTTGTCCGTCGGGTGTTTTTTTTACTACATATGGGATTAAAGGCATAAGAATTGATTGATTTTAATTTTTTTAATTAAAGAACCTTGCGATGAAACAAGGTTGATTTTAGATTTATAAGTTTTTGGTTGGAGGTTAATTACTTAGCTTCTTTGGTTTTTTCGGCTAGTTCTTTAGCAGCTTTGGTAATCTTTTTCACTTTTGGAGCTTTGATAACTTTTTCTACTACTGGTTGATTAGCTAGCTTGGCGACCATAGCAGCAAATCGAGACTTACGTCGGCTGGCATTACCTTTTTTGATAAGTTTTCCTTTGACAGCTTTGTCTAGAGCGGAATATACTCGACTTAGTCCAGCTTGGAAGTTAGTTGCATCAATTGCGATTGAGCGCTTAAGTTCTTTGATAGCGTTTTTGATTTTGAATTTTCGAACTACATTGTATCCTCGTTTTTTTTCTGAGCCGCGTAATGCTTTTTTTGCTGATTTGGTATTTGGCATATTTTATTTTTAATTAATTTGATAAATTTTTTATTTGACTGTTTGGATTTTTACATAGCTGCTGTTAGCTCCAGGTAGAGATCCATTGACGAATAGCAGTCCTTTTTCTTGATCGATTGCTACAATATTAACTTTCTTGAGAGTTAAGCCTTTGTTACCATGCTTTCCTGCCATCTTCTTTCCTTTGACAACACGCTGTGGCCATCTTGCCCCAATAGAACCAACGGCTCTGACATGGTCATGACCGTGAGAAGCTGGTTGCCCTGCAAACCCCCACCGTTTTACAGCTCCTGTAAATCCTTTTCCGATTGTAGTTCCTGTAATATCGATTAGGTTATCTATTGTATAATCGGCAATACTAAACTCAGTTTTGTCAGCTGGGATATTTTTGTTATCGAACTCTGCAATGTGGCTAAATCCACTTTCTACTTCTGGAAGTGCTTTTTTGATATGACCTTGTAGTTGCTTAGTAACTTTGCGAGTTGCTTTGGTTCCAATTTGGATGGCGTTGTAACCTTCTTTGTCGGTGGTTTTAGTTTGTAATTTATAGTTAACTGGTACTTCTAGTACAGTTACAGGAACAGCTTTTTCATTGACGAAAAGCCTTGTCATTCCAAGTTTTTTTGCGAATCCTACGGACATATATATTAATAATTGGTGATTTAAAAGTTGAATAATTGAATATTATAAAGCGACTTCTTAAGCTACTTTAGATGATTTTGCCTCAGTATTAAGTGTTTCAATACTAATATCTACACCAGCAGGAAGTGAAAGAGTTGATAATGAATTGATAATATCAGTATTTACATTAGTAATATCAATTAAACGTTTATAAGTTCTTTGTTCTAATTTATCAATGTGCTTGGAATACACGAATGTAGAACGATGGATCGCGATTACTCGGTTTTTAGTTTTTAGAGGAACTGGACCGATGACTTTTCCACCGGCTTTAATAACTACCTGGATTAACTTTTTGACTGCCTCCTCAAGGACTTTGTTGTCAAATGAGTAGATTTTTACTCTGATTTTGGTACTGGACATTGTAATCTATATGTTAATTTAATCGTCAAATGCTATGAACAATAATACCTATATCAAACCACTCAAAACAAATTCTGTCAAGACAATTAGGCTTTGACACGGTTTTTAGGTATGAACCTCTACTAATTTTCTAGGAATTGTTAGATTCTTTTAGGTGCTTGAGGGTCTTGCCAGCCGCGTCAAGTTCGGCATCTTGCTTTGACTTACCAACACCTTCGCTATATCGAACTCCACCAACGCTAACTTCAATTGTAAAGACTTTTTCGTGATCTTTACCTTGGGATTGGGTGATTTGGTAACGCGGGGTTTGCTTAAGATATTTTTGGGTATATTCTTGCAGTTGGGTCTTGTTATCTTTGTAGGATTGATTTTGCAATATAGCCCCAAGTTTATTTAAGATGTAACTATCTACAAACTTTTTTGCCATTTCATAGCCTCCATCAAGATAGATTGCCCCGATGATCGCTTCCACTGCGTCTGCTACGATAGATAGTCTAGCTTTGCCTAATTCGGCTTTTTCCCCGTTACTAATTAAGATTAGATTGTCTAGCCCGATTTCTAGCCCAGCTTGTCCCATATTCTTATAATTCACAAGAGCAGCTCGAAGGCTAGTCAAAAATCCTTCAGGTTCATTAAAAGTCAAATACAAAAAATTAGTAACCACAATTTCGGCAACGGCATCTCCCAAAAACTCCAATCTTTCATTATGCTCTGTTAAGTCTTGATAGCGGTGCTTTTCATTAAGATAGGATCTATGAACCAGGGCGTTATATAAAAGCTTGGGATTTTGGAACTGGTAATCAATTAATTCTTGAAACTGACTTGCCGCTTGTTGGAATTCGTAATAATTCATAATAATTTATATATAGCTTATACTTATTTTTTGTCGTTAAGAATTTCGGAAATGGCATTTATAATCTGCAGAGTTTTTTTGCGTCCTAAAATATGAGGCTGGGTAATAATACCAAAAACAGTCTTATGATTATTGAGCATAGTTTCGGTAGCAACAATTGCATAACCATTTCCCAGTGGAAGGATTGGATTATCACCGCCAAAAATTGTGGTAATCCCGGATTTACTCTTAGGATTACTCTGATTATGTTCTAAGAACAATTGTTTGTGCTGGTCAAGGTTCTCCAAAAAATCCAGGATTTGACTAGCTTCTTCTGTGTTAGGTTCGCCCATTAGATGCTTAAGCCCAGTATAATTTTCTTTTTGGTCGTTGAAGGCAAAGCTGACTGAATTAGTCTCGATGGCAAGGAGTTTAGAGATTTCTTTTTGCATTGATTCTTGCTGAGATTCTAATTGTGTAATCTGCTTGCGGAGTTCTAGTTGCTGCTTAGTGGTTATTTGGACGCCAGTTACTAACTGATTAATAAAGAGCTTAAAAGCCTTTTCTGTTGGTTGACTACTAGAATTAGTGAATGGCTGGTAGAGATAATTGAGTTCACGAAGATTAATAAATTCATTCCTAATGGTGGCGGGAGAAATATCGAAGTTGTAACGAGTTTTAAGATCTTGGCTACTTACTGTGTTACCAAATTCACAGTATTCCTTAACTACAGCAAACAAAAGGTTTCGCTGGCGGGCGGTCAAATTGGTCTCAGAATCAACTTTAGCTTTTTTGGTAGATTTGTTCATACAGATTTAATACCGTATTCTTAGTTATAAGATTGCTGTTGTCAACAAAAAACTACCTAAATTAAATTGGGTAGTTATTATTTTTAGTAGCTTTTGGTAATGTGAGGGTTACTCTGCTGTTTCTTCAATTTTTTCTGCTTCGATTACTACTGCAACTGGCTTTAGGCTTCTAGCTTTTACGGCTTTGGCTCGAATTGCTTTTTCTGGGTTTTTGATATCTAATAGATAATTTAGAGTGGCTCGTCGTCCTCGTTGTAGTTTAGAGACTTCGATTTTATCAATTAAAGGTGAGTTGACTGGGAAGACTCTTTTGACTTTGATAGCGCTAGCTCCTACCTTAAGCACTGTGAAGGTTGCGTCTAAGCTATTTCTCTTGTGTTTGTCAATTACGATTCCAGCAAAGATTTGGATACGAGTTTTGGTTCCTGTTTTGACTGTTTCTTTGATTTTGTAGTGGACTTTGATAAGGGAGCCTACGTGAAATTCTGGAATATCAGTTCGTAATTGTGCCTGGACGACCTGGCTTGCTAGGATTTTGTTATTAGACATATCGAAATTTTCGTAATGGGTTAGGTTGTTGACTATATTGAGTATAATAATTTATTTTTAGTCAAATATCCCAAACCTTGACAAAATTAACTAAATTCATACATATATACCTAACAAACAGCAAATGTTAAAATGTAGATAGTAGAAATATGAAGAGAATATTTAATCCTTATAGCCATCAATTAGCTAGTCTCTATAAGAGAGTTAGAGTTCTAGTTATATATATTTCTCTAGGAGCGTGCTTTGCGCCAGTATTCGTTTTTTCGCAATCTTTACCCGTTGTAGATAACTCGAATGATTTATTAAGTCTTAGCCCTTTGAGTATTAATAACTATGTTCAGTGCACTATAAAATACCTCCAAAATTCAAGCACTCTTATAAAAGTAGTCCAGGAAAAAAATAACCGTATTTCGTTTTATCAAAAATCTCTTAAGGAGCTAATAGATATATACAACAAGCTATACAATGCTAATCAATTGGGTGAGGCTCAAGAGCTGATTCAAGAAATCCAAAAAATTAGAATTTTCTCAAGTCGGCTTAGTAAGTCTTTGGAGATTGGGATTAGCCTAAATAAACAAATAATAAAGGAGACTCAAAAAAAGCCCTGTTATATAAATAACCTACAGGCGATTGAAGTTAGTCAAGCAAATATTATTACTCAGTCAAATTCTCTAGAAGAGCAGCTCACCGTCAATCTAGAAAAAGCTTATAGGTTAATAAATCAAACCCAGTTCAAAAAATCCCAACAATTAATTAGTAATCTTAATTCTAGCAGTAGCCTAGAGGTAAAATCTCAAAGTAGCTCTGATTCTTCTAGCAGTTCAAGTAGTTCAGAAGATTCTTCTAGCTTATCAAGCTCGAATATTCCAATTAGTCCAAACTCAGATTCTGATATAGTCGAGAAAACAACCGTCCCACAGAAACCTGAGGCCAAGACAGAAAAATCAAAAAATAACTCAAATCAAAGTGCTAGCAATTCAATCAGCAATTCAACAAATCAAAGTTCGGCATCTGCGACCTCAAGTACAATTAGCAGTTCTAATTCGTCATCTGATACTAGTTCGCTTACAAGCTCTTCTACCATTGTCTCTAGTTCCAACCCTAGCTCTCAAGCTAAGTCAGTATCGAGCTCAACGCCTATACCACCCTCTAGTTCTAGCTCATCTGTAATATCATCCTCAAATCTAATCCCAGATGAAGATCTCGGTAACCTAGCAAGTAATTAATTACTTTTTAAGTAATTGTTCTTGTTTTCTCTTTTCTCGATTAACTTTTTCGATAGTTTCGGCTAATTTTTTCTTTTCGCCAGCAAATTCTTCTTTGTAAGAGATTGTTGTAGCTATATTGACCGTTGGGTCGTTGACTTTTTTGGCTAGGCTTTGGATGGTTTTAATCCTTTCACTTGCACTACTATCTTCAAAAGCTTTATAGGCATTGCTTTCTAGGGCTTTTTGATCTGAGTCTATTCCTCGCCATCTATTGAGTACTTTGTCGTACGTCCATTCTGACATTTTTTTGTCGAGATCACTATTATCGGGCAGTTTAGTAAACTTCATTAATCTAGGCTTTAGGAAATAAATTATTGATTTAAAAACATATACTTCACTATCACGGCCGTTATATTTGCCTACAGCCAGATATATAAAAGGGAGGGCGGGGACACAGAAGATTAGATTAAACCATCCTAATTGAGGTAAAAAGGTTTGCCCGATTCCATAAAATAATCCAACACCAATTCCACCTCCAGCAAGAGCATAAGCAAATTGGCGAATATTAAGATTAAGGAAGATTTTTTCACCACTGTCTAAGAATTGTGGGATTTGATAAGATGGCATATAAAAAAGTGATACATAGAGTATATATCAATCAGGTTTTTTTGACAAGGTTAGTTATTATGTATAGAATTTTAGTATTATTCTTAGTCATAATATGACACTTAAGCCACGCGTAAGTCTTTCAAGAAATATACGACTCAAACCCATTAGCAACATGCCTAACACCCAAACATCTAAATCTAATTCTAATCCAGCTAAGATCTTAAAAGAAAACATCAAAAAAAGAGCGGAGGGCAAAGAGTCAACTACAGTCATCAACCCACAAAATAGCTCTACAAATCAAGCCGAGCCAGTTAACATAACTATAAAAACCCCGACCAATGGGGCTGAAGATAACCAAGACACTCAAAAAAACGAACTAACCCTACTTCGAGAGCAAGTAGAAAGCTGGAAAACCAAAACTTTGAGATTTGCCGCTGATAATCAAAATATACTCAAACAACATGAACTTGATAATCAACAAGTGATCAAGCGGACAAAAAAGAATGTACTAACTCTCCTAATCCCATTTCTAACTTCTATGAACTTGGCTTTTTCTATGATGCCAAAGAGTGATGAACAGATTATTAACAAATATATAGATGGGCTAAAATCCCAATTAGACAAATTAGTAGGGGATCTCAAAAATATCCAGGTAGAGATAATTATACCAATTAATGGGCAAAGCTTTGACCCCGCTACAATGGCGCCACTTAACAGTTCTGAAGATGAGGAACCTTCTGTTAAACAATTAGTTGGATTAGGACTCAGGATCGATGGTCAGTTAATTCAGGCGGCAACGGTGATGATATAAAATAAGCTATATTAGCTATATGGTGGTAAAAATAACCAAAATTCATGAAATTATAAATGAACAATTCTCTAGGTTAAAACTACATTTGCATATTAATAAGCAAAATCCCATCGGTCAAAAAAACCCTTTACTAAAACTTGCTTCATTATTTTTATTAGTTATAAGCATAATGATTCTACTAATATTAGTAGTAGGGGTAATTCAATCTAGTGGTAAAATAAATTCGCCAAAAAGTGAGAATCTTACCGATGGGGTATTAACTACAGAAAAGCCAGTGAAAAATATTGACCCAAAAGCAAGTCAGACAATTTTTGATAAAAAGTCGTATATTGAATTAATAGAGCCACTTGATAATTCTAACAAAGCTGGGTCTGTTAATATTCGTGAGTCGGTCTGCAATAGTAATATTATCGGATCTTCTAACTGGAAGGCAGTTGGGCAGATAGTAGAAGGTCCTATTACCCAAGAATGTTTTGGTAGTAAATGGAATTGGTACAAAGTCAAATGGTCAAATGGTGCTATAGGGTGGTCTATTGATAATTATTTTCAAAAAGTAGAAGCTATTAAAAAATTCTCCAAAGACGGCTTTGAACTTGAATATCCTTTTGATTGGAAAGTTACTGAGTCGCGGGATACCGGAGGAGGTTTAATACAGATTTTATTCCAAAAAGGTGATTCTAAACTAATTTTTAACACTATTTCAACCAGTAGTTTAATTGGGACAATCGATAATAATCAGCCCGCTTGCGTTGGTGATTTAGTGAACATCAATACCAAAAAAGAATCCTACAGAGTAAATTATGGCTACCATCAATCTGGAGAAAAAAAAGATAAGACAGTCTATTATAAGTATATAGACAAATCTGAGTTTTTTACACGTCAGAACCCTAGCTTTGAGGTAATGTATAATAAATATCTAACTAAGACTTGGGATAGCTTAAGTTCTAGTGACACCAATAAAATGCCGTTCATTGACCTATTCGATATTCAAGCTTGTATCAAAACTATAACACCATCCATAGACTCAATCTATGTAGATTTACAAGTAAAGCCAGGCATTCCATCTAGTCAAATTATAGAAGAAGCTGATAAAGTAGTGGCATCTTTCAAGAAAACCAATCCCAAAACCTCTAATTAAGTAAGCTCTTGCCCACCTCTTCTTGACATATAACTAAAAATCTATCAGAAATTAAATATTAGATTAATTTAGTAGAATAAAAAAATAAAAGATTATGCTCGCTCCAAAGAAGATAGTACACAAGAAAGTGTATCATAGATACGGTCAAAAGCGACGAGGTATGTGTAACCGAGGTACAGAACTAGTTCATGGTGAATTTGGTCTGATGGCAATGGAAACTCACTGGATTACGTCCCGACAAATTGAATCAGCTCGACGTGTTATAAGTCGTCGTACAAAAGGAGCGAAACTCCATATTCGTATTTTCCCATCTCGTCCAGTCACTCGAAAAGGCTTAGGAATTCCTATGGGATCTGGTGTAGGGGCTATCGACCATTTTATGTTTCCAATAAAACCTGGTAGAATCATCTTCGAAATCCGAGGTGCCAGTCGAGACAAAGTCAAAGAAGCATTTCGAATTGCAGCTTGTAAATTACCAATACTTTGTAAGATGATCGAAAAAGAAACAGTTTTGGCTTAGTCCAACTTTTATTAATTAAATTTTTATTTTTATTTTTTATATATTTATATGCTCTTAGAAAGAAGTATTGTACAAGTAGCTGATAACTCAGGCGCTAGAACCGTTAGATTATTTTCAGTTAGCGGAAAAAATGGTCAAGCCTCTGTTGGTGTCGGCGCAATCGTAAAAGGAGCTGTACAAACAGCAACTCCTCACGGAAAAATCAAACGAAGAGCTAAAGTCTCAGTCTTAATTGTTCGAACTAAAAATCGTATCAACCGAAAAGACGGCTCTGCAGTTGCCTTTAGCGATAACGCCTGTGTTATATTAAAAGCAGATAAAGAACCAGTGGCTACCCGTATCTTCGGTCCAATCGCACGTGAAATTCGCGAAGCTGGACACGCTAAAATTATCTCTCTCTCCGAAGAAGTTGTCTAAGCCGCACTTTATTTGTTAAAGAATCAGTCTCTATCTAATATTTAGGGACTTTTTTATTATCCCAAATTGAAAATTATGACCACTATTAAATCAATCACCTTTTCTAATCCAGTTATAGATCGAAATAAACCGCGAAATGTAGTAGATCATCTGAAATGGATGAGCACGCCCGAGATTAATCAGGAACTAGAAATTAATGCAAAAAATTTTGGATTATTACTTGTTAATATAGATTATGATATAAATACAGGTACTATTATTCGGGCTGGTAATGTTTTTGGAGCAAGAGAAGTAGTTTTGTACGGTCGGAAAAAATTCGATCGACGTGCTAGTGTGGGGGCAGAGTTTTATACTAAATTTCGTCAAATTGAGTTTGAGGATCAGTTAGAAATCCTTATTAAAGACTATGATGTAGTTGTGGCCTTGGAAAATAATTTACCTAACACCATATCTTTGTCAGAGTTTATCTGGGATAAAAACCTCAAATACTTAATCTGTGTAGGGCAAGAAGGATCAGGATTACCAGATAATATCCTCAAGATATGTAAATATACAGTAGAAATCCCCTCGTTTGGCTCTGTCCGTTCTCTCAATGTGGGGGTAGCTTCTAGTATTGTGATGTATGATTATGTAACAAAAACACAAGGGTAAAATGTCTAAAAAATTGAAACTCCCCATTCCAAAAAAATTACCAAAAAAATTGAGACAGAGTCATCGGAATGTGATTCCAACCTTGGATCTGCATTCTTTGTCATTGGAAGGTGAGTCGAATCCTGAGATAATTATCAACTTAGCTATTGATAGATTTGTGCGTAAATATCTATATCAAAGAGGGCTTGAAATTGAAATTATTGTGGGTCGAGGGATTAACTCTAACCCAAGTTCATTTATTGAGAATATACCAGTTTTACGATATTTTACATCGCTATATCTACAAAAATTACAACTACCTCATTCATTCTACGAATCTAATGGAGTATTTATAATTAGGCTCTAAAAGTCTGATTTAGACAATGATTTAGTCTATGATTTAGACTACAATTTGCAAAGCCTAAAAATCTATGATATAATGGGTTTATCTAGGTTAAGACTGTTAATCTAAACAAAATACAAAAAATACAAAAAACAAATATGAACTACTTAAAAAAACAGGTGAAAACTCGCTTTAAGTCTTTTGGTACAATTACTAAATACTTAGCAATGACATCAATTCTTGTAGCACAAGTTGCTACAATGCTATATGTCCCCGTTGGAAACGCCGCTGGTATACCAACTATCAATCTTGTAGATAGTAAAACTGTAAATTCAACCACCTCAGTGGTTATAAGAGATAATACTCCTACAATTTCTGGAATTGGAATATCAGGAGAGACGGTAAAATTATATGCTGGAACTAATCCCGCACCTATATGTACAGCAACTATCTCTACTTCAGGTAATTGGAGCTGCGACACAACTGTTTTGCCAAAAGGTGACCATGATTTAAAGGCCATCGCCACAGATAGTTCTAACGGTACAAGCCCATCTGCAATTGCTAAGATAACAATTGATAATTTTACCGCTAATTTAGTTATTGGTAGAAAAGATGTTGGAAATACAATGGAGCTAACAGCTTGTATTCAGAATACTGGGTCAGTCGCTAGACTTGCCGATGTTAGTTTATGGTATTATCTCCAAGGATATGATGCAGCTACTAGCATTGCAGAAGAAGGACGATTTACTGGAAACCCAGCAATCCCAGGAAATAGCCCTCTGTATGATCTAAAATGGGAACAGGTACAACCCGATACAAATATTCCACCAATCTGGGGAATGAAGTTAGTGTATGCTGGATCTAATACCAATACAACAATAACCCCAATAAGTTCAACAGCTCTAGAATTATACCAAAAGGTAATTTTACCAAAGCAAGCAAGCTACAGCCCAAATATTACAGTTGGAGGTGTCGCTGGAGTTTACCCACAAGGAGTACCTACATATGGTAATCTTGATGATAATTTTCAATTTTTTGAAGTAAGCGGATACCAAATTGGTATGAGTGTGAGTGAAGTTGTCGGTGATTGCCGAGGTACAGTAACTCCTCCAACAATCACAACAACAGATACCAAACCAGCTAGTTCAACAACAGCAGTTCTAACTAAGGATTCAACTCCAACAATTAGCGGAACAGGAACAGCGGGA
>JAYWGL010000037.1:0-6692 GCA_043778275.1 Minisyncoccota bacterium | reverse complement strand
CTTATTTTACTAAATTTAGTCTTGGTGATAAAGTACTTCATAATGCCTTATCTAAACCAAGGCTTTAATATTGGGCAAGATTAACTAGACAGGTTCTAGAATGATTTGCCATAAAACAAAAAGTTCTCTACGATTTGTAGGCTTCTAATTAAGATTAGTAATATCAAGAACATATATATTCCTATTGTTGTACTTCTTACCTAAATCGTGATTATGACGGCAATAAAAAGTATCATATATGAGTCAATCAAACAAAACATCTCTATTCGTTAGAGCATTCAACCAAGACCAATCATTCGAAGAAAGAATGAACCTAATTTTTGAATTATTTGGACCGCTAGTAGAACTAGATCCAAGTATGGAACCAGGTAAGAACCGAGATATCGCTCTTATTCCTAATCATGAATTCGGTGGTTATAAAAACTTCTGTTTCGTCAAAGTTGACCCAGAAAAAGCAGAAGAGATAGTTGCTCAATTAAACGACGAGAGACTTCTTCCTGATGGAATAACAACTCTTCTAGTAAATATTGCTCGACCAAAAGACGAAAGCCCATCCTACAAAAAAACTGGCGGCTACGGTGGCGGTTCTAGCTACGGTGGTAACAGCAACGGAGGATACTCTAACGGAGGTGGTAAATTTGGTGGAAACAACAAAGATCGAGGTGGTTTTAGCCGAGATCGAAGTAGTCGATACTAAGTATAACATTCTAGACTCTAAGTTAATTTTTTGTAATTGCTTAGAGTTTTAGACTTACGGGTATAGTTTAGTGGTAGAACATGGGTCTCCAAAACCTAGAGTGTGGGTTCGATTCCTACTACCCGTGCCAAATATAATTTTTTTAATTTTCTGCTAATTCTTTAGCAAGTGTTCCACTAGCTACAGCCGTAGCCATTGAGGTACCCGAGCAATAGTTATACAAATCATTATCCAGACCTTGATTATCTGGTGAGCAAGTATTGCTCAGCGCTATACTGGTGGCTAATATACCAACTCCTGGTGCGTAGCGATTTATACTAGACCCGTAATTAGTTGTTGTAGATCTATTGCCTTCCTTATCTAGGCTTCCTACTGAGATAACACCTTCGAGTTTGGCTGGGTATAAAACATTGTTTTCACCATTATTCCCAGCAGCAGCTACTATTGTTACTCCTGCAGACTGAGCACTAGCTATAGCCTGGGCTAATATCGGATTAAAATTTTTACTTCCCCAGCTTAGGTTAATAATCTTAGCACCATTGACAACTGCATGATTAATTGCTTTAACGGCATTGCTGGTACTTCCCGTAGAGTTAATACCCCCAAAGATCTTAAGTGGCATTACTTTACAAGTTCCGAGACAGCTTCCAAGCACGCCCAAATCGTTACTACTAGCACCGATTGTACCAGCTATATGTGTACCATGCCCATAAGCTTCATCCAACTTGCTGCTAACATCGGCAGGGCGAATAGGGGTATTGTCCCAATAATTCCAACCGATAACTTGATTATTTGAATCCTTGGTTATTACATCGATTAGATCAGGGTGACTTATGTCAACCCCACCATCAATTACAGCCACGATAATCAATTTTGTATTGAGTCTTAATTTTGGATCTTTGAGATGCCATTGACTTCCTATGTACTTATCTTTTGGCAGTGATGCCAAAGTAGCTAATTCTTCAGGTTTGTTAATTTCTTGAGGTATCGAGTTACTTGGGAAAGTTACCAAATCTGATTGATTAGGAGTTGGCGTTGTTTGAGAGTCTTGAACTGGAACTTTTTTCTCTAATTGTGCGTCCTCTAACAAAAAAAGATCATCATCATTGCCACTAATTAAATTTTTATCTTCGATTATTTCATTTAGAGCTAATTCACTATTTTTGTCGGCTTGCACCTCATAAATATTGGGGCTAATTTTAATTGGGGTAATTATTTTTTTATCAGCAAGGGCTTTGGTAATTTGATCAATTTTATCATCATTAATCATAAGTAACTTACTAGTTAATATTAGGTTAGAAGATATATTTGTTGTAAGTTTTTTTTGGATAGTAGAATCAAAAGGATCGGTTGCAGATTTTTGGATCGGTAAGTTCTCCCATCGAGGTAAAGCCTTTTGTATGGTTATTGGTTGTTGATTTGATTCGGGCAAACTTATTAACAAATGCCAAAAATTTCCCAAACTAAAAATTAAGCCAATTATAGTCATACCAACCAGAGTATAATCTAAGAGGAAGTTAATTGGGAGTCTTATTCGAGATGATATTTTGATCATATAGGTATATATGATTAGACCAAACCTATTTTTGGAACTTTTGTCAATGGCTATCTAAGAAAGAATTTTTATTGAATAGCTAAACTACATAACCAAGCTGGGTAAATTACAGTCCCTAAGTTGATATGTTCAAAATCCTCAGGAAAGCTATTCAATTCAGATTTGCTCCATCCACCTTCAGGTCCAATCCAGATTATCGATTTATTAAAATTATCTTTTAGGGTATCTTGGCTTTGTGGGCTTTGCAGTTGGGTGTTAAGGATAAAATTTACTTTACTCCCTGAAGTATAATCTTGAATTAAATGATTAATGCTGTCTTGGCTTAAAGTGATTTCTGGTTTGTAAATTTGCTGCGATTGCTCGAGACTTCTAATCAGTATTTTATCAAGTCTCTCTAGGTTAATTTCTTGCTTTGGGCTATATTGACTACGGAATAAAATTACTTTATCAAAGACACTAAATGGTAAAATCTCAAACATCTTTTCAAGATAGGATTTGTCCACTTGAGCTTGTATAAGAGTATTATTAACACGAGGGTAGGCGATAGATCGTTTGATATATTCGAATTCGATTAAGCTAATTTGAGCTGTCTTAGCTTTTTTATCGATACGGATTAGTTTTACTTGCCAGCGAGAGCCTTGGAGATTAGTTATATCGAATATTTGATCAGGCTGAATCCTAGTGCTTATTAAGTGATCAACAATAGATCCTTTGAGTATGCCGTCTTCTGGCATTTGCGGGGTAAAAAAATAAGACATATATTTTTTAAAAAGTCTTTAGAAAGTGGATTTAATGATAGAGTTAAATTTATGAAAGAATGGTTTCGTACCAAGAGGTATAACCGAATCTATACATCTTTTTTTAAGATCTACTTTAGTAATCCTGCAATTGTTGATTAAGATTTCTAATTGGTCAACCCCTGTAATCACATCGTCTACATCAGGATTAGCGGGAATGAGTACCCCAGTAATATTATCTGTTACGGTTTCAAGCAACCCTCCTTCTTGCACACCTAGGATTGGCTTACCAACAGAGAGAAATTCGCACTGCGTAATCCCAGCGTCTTCATCCACCGGTATATAAATACCTGCCAAGCAAGATCCCATTAGATGATTACGCCTTGCATCGCTAACACGCCCTTCGTAAGTTATATTGGTAAGATTACGTTCTCTAATTTGAGTTTCGACCCATTCTTTTAGTGGGCCAGAGGAGGTCATTATAAGTTTTTTATCAGGCATCTTAGCAAAGGCTTCTATAATCAAAGGAATGCGCTTATTAGCCTCCAGTCGCCCATGTGATAGATAGAAATCTCCATCGGATACGTATTTTATCATACCTAGGTCAATTGCTGGCCAGATTACACTTTGGGGTTTGTACTCTACATATTTGGCGGTGCGATTTTGTATATTCTTAGAGTTAGCAATTAGGTGATCTAATGTTTTGAGCGTCCGTCTCAATTGCCACATAACGAGTTGTTGAAACACCCTAACGATTGGGTGTAGTATAATTGGAACACTAGTTTGTAACCTATCTTCAAATTGGTCTGCAAATCCTCGCGGCGGAGTGTGAATATAACCAAAAGTCTTGATATCTGGGTTAAGCTTTTTTACCCTACCAGGGACAAAGGCAATATTCCCAAAGCTAAAAATTACTATGTCGTACTGAGCTAATTCCTTAACTACTGGACTAAACCAAAATGCTAATTGGCGTTTTAGATATTTCCAGACTGGAATTTCACTCTCTTGAGCCAGCCACCTAACTTTTCCTTTACCGCTCCAGAGCTGCTTTACAAAGTCGTCTTCAACATCTTCCCCCCAGGCATTTAAATCAATAGTCCCCAGGAACATATCGGCTCGATAATAATCTCGGATTTGCAGGGCTAGTTTTTCGCCACCTCCTTTGCAGTGACCAAATAGAAAGTGGTGGAATACGGCAATTTTTTTGCCAACTAATACTGGATCGT
The DNA here is from genome assembly GCA_043778275.1 of Minisyncoccota bacterium. GTDB lineage: Bacteria > Patescibacteriota > JACMRA01 > JACMRA01 > JACMRA01 > JACMRA01. Next base: position 2,477 of record JAYWGL010000037.1, on the reverse strand, counting down.
CAAGTTCTGCTCGTGTGTTTGCTGTAGTCATTCTAATTTTTAATTCTTTATATAATTCTTTAGTTGTTTGTTGTTACTACTAAGTCAAAAAATTGACCAACATTATCTTGCGTCACAAAAGTATTAGCAATTTGGTAGCTTAGTCCCAGGTCAAGATATCTCTGTCTTTTGTTATTTGGTAGCTCACCTAGATCTTGCATTAGAGGTAAGTCAGCAGGGGTGATTTTGAGAATTTTTAGATCGGGCTCGGGGAAATACCGATAGTCCATTGCATCTTCTTTTGATCTTTGGGTTATTGACAAACCTTTATCGTCTCGCCAACCTCTAGTTTCTTGTTCAGGGGTTATGTTGTTATCTAGCAGTTCAGACTGTCGTTTTATTTCGTATTCAATACTCCTTCCAAGAGCGCGGATGGAGTTAATATTCTTAGTTTCTACTCTATAACTTGGGAGTTTACCTGCTTTGAACTGCTCTTCGGTCTGAAGGGATAGGTTGCAATCGAATCTCATCTGACCTTTATCCATGTCAGCGTCACTTATACCGAGAGAGCGAGCTAGGAGTTGAAGTTCGCTTACATACGCCATAGCTTGAGCCCCGCTAGTAATTACAGGTTCTGTAACTACTTCTATAAGTGGGCAAGTTGATCTATTAAAATCTACCATTGTCTTATTGCCAGAGTGTAAGAGCTTAGCAGCGTCTCCTTCTAAGTGAGCTCGGGTTAATTGAACGCTAAAAGGTTGAAATTTACCAGTTCCCGATTCGTCGACCCAAAAGTTTACTTCCCCACCTTCTACTATAGGATTATCGAATTGACTTATCTGGTATCCATTAGGTGAGTCTGGATAAAAGTAATTTTTGCGATCCCATCTTGTAAACTCGGGAATAGTGGCATTAACAGCCACGCCGAAGCGGAGAGTTTTTTGAACGGCAGCTTTGTTTAGTTGAGGTAATGCTCCCATCTGTCCAGTGCAAAATGGGCAAATATTTTTGTTTGGAGTATTTGGAGAATACTCATTGAGGCAAGAGCAAAATAGCTTAGTCTGGGTATTGAGCTGAATATGAGTTTCGAGTCCGATGATGATAAAGTATTTTTGGGACATAGGTTTTTGGACGAGAGAGGTTTTATAGTTATATAAAGAGTTTCAAAACCAAATTTGTCAATCCGTTGTTTAACCTTTTTTGAGCAAATACCTAGAAGCGAGTAAAAACTGATACCCTTCCATAATTAGGATCGCAACTGATAAATAATTATAAAAGTTTTCTGTAACTTGAATCTGGTTAGTTAACCCAAATAATTTTAGTACTAATAAGCCTTTTGCAAATAAAAGTACCCCAACTTCGATATAGTAAATTGGACTAGGTTTTAGATTTCTGTTAAGGAATATCTGAAATATATACAAAACAAGGGCGTAACCTAGGTAATTTATTAAGTCGGAGGCTGTACTAGCTTTGTTCAGTCCTGCTAGCCCGAAGTATAGAGCGTAATATTGGGCTAATTGCAAAATGGTATTGATAACAATATAGATAGATTTTTGACTGGTATTAACAATATCTTCAAAAATTGCAAAATTGAGTACGAAGCTTTTAAGGAATTGAATTAATATAACTATAGCAAAAACAAAAAAGTAAAGACTAAAACTACTAAATAACTCTTGACTAAAAACTATGTTAGAAGAGATTAGCCCAAAAATCAAAAAAGCTGGTACAAAAAAACTGTTGTTACTAAAACTTGAAAGGGTAAGTTTGGACATATAAAAAAACTAGCCGTAGAAAGCTAGAGTTAGAATTAAGGTGAGTGGGAACCAGAATTAAAGATTAAATTTTTGGTCCGCAGTCCTGGATTCGAACCAGGGACTTTACAGATTTACAGTCTGCTGCCATTGACCACTCGGCCAACTGCGGGTAATAAACAGTTCAAATATTGACTATTATGAACTGAATATCTCTTTAAGAGTGGATAAATTTTTTGGATATGTCAAACTTTATTTAGCGACAGCTCGTTTGGTTCCATATTTGGATCGAGATCGATTTCGCAGCACTCCAAACTTTGGTGACTTACCTACTCCAGCAGCGTCATATCGACCACGAACAATGTGATATTTAACTCCTGGAAGATCTTTGACACGACCTCCTCGGATCATTACAACACTGTGCTCTTGTAGATTATGCCCCATACCAGGAATATAAGCTAGAACTTCCATTTTGTTGGTTAATTTAACTTTAGCTACTTTTCTTTGGGCGGAGTTAGGCTTTTTTGGAGTAGTTATATAGACTTTGGTACAGACACCTTTTTTGAAAGGATTCATAACAGTTTTTTGTCTTTTTGCTGAGTTATCCCAATTGGTATTGATCGCTGGAGATTTGGATTTTGTGGTGGTTTTTGTTCGCCCTTTGCGAATTAATTGATTAAAAGTAGGCATGTATCGTAAACTTCTATAATCTTTGGAGGATTTGATATATTATACTAAAAATAAAAG
>JAYWGL010000036.1:0-30758 GCA_043778275.1 Minisyncoccota bacterium | reverse complement strand
ATCTAGCAAAGTACTATAATGATAAAATTGACTTTACAGATAACTTGATTAGAGAAGTATTAAGATTGACTAAGTGGGAGGTTGGTTAGCTATATCTGTATAATTACTGTATTATGTCAGCACACACAATCCAAAAATTAACTATCGCCTTAGACAAAGATCTAAAAGATCAGGTTCGCGAAATCTTAGAGTCATTAGGGCTAAATCAGAGTCAAGCCGTGATAGCTTTTTTTAAGGAAATAGTTAGGACTGGTAAGGTGCCACTATCTTTTGATACTAATGATGTGTGGAGAGAGCCAACAAGGGCTGAAACCCAATTATTCGATGATTTTGACGATAGATTAGCTAGTGATAAAGTTAAAACAAAACCATTTCAGGAATTGTTAAGTAATCAAGCTCCTATTAACATTGACTAAATAAGCAACTTTACCTACACCTAATATTAGGTGCTTTGTTTTGACGGGCAATAGCTCTACTTATAGGTACTTGTACAATTTAAGAGAGAGGAAAGTCGGGACACTATATGACTAATAATCATTTATGGGTGGCAGGCTCGTAATCTGCCGTGAGTAATCATAGGGAACCGAAATCAACAAAGTCGAGATTAGGTTGAAAAGTGCAACAGAAAATATACCGCCTTGGTACCTATGCGACTAAACCACGGACAAGTCGTAGAAATATTTTTATAAGTAAATAACTTGCTTATTTATGTTTAAAATATTTAGACTTGTTGGGATAGTCAGCTAGTATAATCACTATGCAACCATAGGTAGAAGGTAAGGGCGAACATCTAGGGCTAAGAATCTAGACACGAAGCGTAAGCAATTACCCGTGTGGCAAACCCCGCTCAGTGCAACCTCAAGAATGGTAGAGGGCGAAGACAAATTATTGCCTCCAATTACAAGATTTTTCGGAATTCACTAGTTGTAGACAGAATCCCGCTTACAGTCAAGACACAGCATCTACCAAAAAACTATTTTTACCAATGATCAAAAAAACTATTCTAGCAGGTGTGGAAATTCCCCAAATCACAAGAGCGGGACTTAATCAAAAGATTCGTGGTCTCGATGTCTTATCTAAAACAGTTCTTTATTTTTTTTATAGTGAGTTTATTATACGAGCTAATTCTAATCCAGCTTATCGAGATGTTTTGAAGAGGGGTAATCTCACTGCTATTGATGGTAAAGGGCTAGAGTGGGCAAATTACACACTGCTTGGTAATCCTCAATATCAACCAGAAAATTTAGTTAGAGAGCGTATATATTGGAATCTCATTAAAAATATCTGGATGGGATTTTGGCTAATTTTTAGACGAGTAGATTTGAGCCAAATGACCAAAAATGAAGTTATCTTAGGGCGAGATTTTGTCTATGATTTACTGAAGCAAGCTAACATTAACAAGTCTAAGGTGGCTGTTATTGGGTCTAATCGGATAGTGGCTAAAGCCCTAGAAACTCAATTCTCGTCTGCTACCATTATGGTCTGGGAAGCTCCAAGTGATGGAATGTTAATGACTGATACAGGTCGCAATACTCCTAAGTCCACCATCGAGAATCAACATAGTTTTCTTAATCCCGATAATCTATTATCTGAATTTCCTGAGTTAATTCAAGCTCGCGGTTTTGTCAGGCGGTTTGAACCTGATTTGGTTATTGTCTGTCTTGGTGGAGCTAGTGGTAAGCAGGAATTTTTTATTAATAACATTGCCTTAGATTCTAGTATCCAATTTGGGCTGGCTGTAGGAGTCGGAGCTGCCTTTGATCATCTTGGAAGCGGGGATAAACAAAAAAAAGTCATCCCTTGGGTAGAAAAGTCAGGACTAGAATGGTTATTTAGGATTATAACTAACCCCAAAAGAGCAAGTAGGACCTGGCATTCAATCTACACTCTTTGGTGCTTAACGAGTCTTCAGCCTTTTGTCCCCCAGGGCGAAAAAATTGAAATCAAAAAACTCCTCGCATAATTTTGCTTTTTATGTTTGTAATTATCTTAGACCGAGATTTAGATATTTATCAGATTGATGATAATCAAGTTAACAATCAAGCCCAAAAAGTGTATAGCTTAACCAGATCTAAGCATACTTTAGAACTTTCAGGTCTTTTTGAAACTATATGGCAGGATTTATGGATTCAGGGTTTAGGCAAGATTAACAAAATTCTTTATATAGTTGGAGAAAACGCCAGTTTTACTGATAATCGAATGGTCTTTATCTGGCTAAAGTCTTGGTGTTACTTTGGTTACGGGGATTATTATTGTGCAACTTTGGATCTTGGTGTACCGACTAATCTAAGGTTATTCACACGATGGACTAATTCAATCTTGGATAAAGCTCTGATCAACCCCGAAGATCTCGATTACCAAAAAACCCCTAAGATTACCATCAAAGAGGTGTTTGGAAAATAAGGCTTTATAACCTTTTATTAATTTTTATTTTTGGAGGGCTGAGAACTGTTGAAGTATATCGCTTACGCTGCTTACACTAGGGTTAAGAAAAACTGTCTTGGTATTACCAGATTTGTCAGTGGTAATAGTCTTAAGCATATCTATATATTGATTAGCTAGGACTATATTAGTTAGACTCTCGGCATTAACTCCTGTAATAGCCTGCATCTCTTGGATGGACTGGGCTAGACCTTCGGTAATAGCCTTTCGCTCTAGAGCGAGTCCCTCTCCTTGTAGGAGGCGAGTTTGCTTTTGGGCTTCGGCGGTCCTGACTGTGCGGATATATTCGGCTTGGGCTTCGTTAGAGGCAGCTTCTTGGAGTCTTTTGCTGGCTACTACTCGGGACATTGCCTCGGTAATTTCTTTTGGTAAGGTAATATCTCGGAACTGGAACGAGTCGATAGAATAACCGAATTTATCAAGTTGGACTGTAAGGTTTTCCATTAAGTAATGAGTCATCTCATCTCGAGACCTTATAACTTCTTCGTGAGTCTGAGTCGCCACAAAGGCACGGATAGAATTATCAATAAGGGATCGAATAGTAACCACAGGATTATCTAGGCTGTAAGCTGCTTCGTAGATCTTAGTCTGGATAACTTGATAGACAAGTGCTGTATCAATCTTGATATTAACCTTATCGCTAGTAATAGCCACAATTGGACAATCTAATGTCATTGTAGAGAGATTAATCTTGCGAGCCTTGACCTCAACAAACGGGATTATCAGGTTGAACCCAGGCATAAGAACTCGTGAGTATTTACCAAGGGTTTCGACTGTGAAGGCGGTCTGCTGCCTTACAATATGGATAAAGTTATAAAAGACAGTAGCAACAATTGCTAGGAGGATTAAGATTAGGAAGATTTCTGTGGACATAGAGTTTTATTTTTTTAAATTTTTCTGTTAATTTTAGTTCTCGTATTCTACTTCAACAATCAATCGTATAAATTGACCTGGTCGTACATCAGCCCCTGGGATCTGTGCTGTATAGCAATTACTATCAAGTCTAATCTTTCGATCTAAGTTTGAAACTGAAATACGACGAGAGGTGGCACTATCGGCAACTTCAAATCCATGGATAGTTACTTTTGTTAATCTATTGTCTATATACCTAGGGCTAAAAGTTACTCTATCGTTATAAATATTGATTTTCCCCGCATCAATTTTTACTGCTTCCCCCCTTCTATTATTTCTTGGTACAAAGAATTGTAATTTAGTTTCACATGCTTCATTTCGAATTACATCTACATAAAATCCATGTTCTAGTTGTGTTGGAGTGAGTCCTTCATTACATCTTTTACCACGTCCATAAATACTGTATTCTTCTTGTTGAGGGTGACCATGCTGATGACCTGGATGAGCTTCGGCTAATTTAGCTCCACTACCCATTAACGCTAAAGTTGTAATAATTCCACCTACAAGTTTAGTGCTATTTCTTAAAATATCTGTACTTGTATTTTTTCTAATTTCTGTCATAAAAATAATTTGGTTAAACTTAAAATAAAAAGTTAAATATGTTGTGTGTATAGATGTAGGCAAGCCTAAAACTTGTTTTTTGTCAATGGTTTAAACTTTGTTATACCGCCACTTAGCTAAGCCAAAAGACATTTCGATAAGGCGACTAGCTAGAACGGTTAGATTCGTAGTCTTACCTATATCGTTAAGCTGATTAAGTTCGAAGACTTTGAGCTTGGTAGTTTTCTGGACCGTGCTTGTAATATATAATAATTCTCGTGAGGTTAAACCAGCCATAAGCGGATCATCAGTTTCAGCAGCTTGGAAGTAACTTGCATCCAGTGAATCAATATCTACTGATAACCATATATAATCCATAGTACTTAAGTATTTTAAGGTTTCTTGCATAATTCTTGCCATACCTTTTTCTTCTATCTCTAAGACAGAGTAAGTCTTGATATTGGCTTGTTGTAAGTTATTAGATTCTAGCCTATCGACTTCTCTAAGCCCGATCTGGACAATATGGGTAATGAAATTCCCACTATAAAGGTCCGTAAATTCTCTCATACCAAGTCCGTAATTGATCGCAGCAGGGCAGCCTGTCATACAACGAGAAGGAGTTGTTAAATGCGTATTGAAATCGGCGTGTCCATCAACCCAGATTAAGCCGACCTTGCTCATATCGGTAAGCTTACTAATCCCAGCCCCTGTCCCAGCTGAGATGCTATGATCCCCCCCAATAATACATAATTGATCATCTTGCCAATTGAAGCCCTCGATAATTCGAGCTTGTAACTTAGTCGCCATATTAATGTTGGATGCCAAAAAGCTTATTGGATCAGAAGACTTATCAGGGTAAGAGGTATATTCTAGAGATTCTAGAACTTTGCAGTTATCTAAAAGAAGGTTGACAGGCATATGAGTTGCCTGATTCTCGTTAGCTCCTTGAATACCTAAGATACGAGTATGATTAGGCACGCATATTTGACCATAAAGACTCTGGGCAAAAGGCACGGGAAGGATTAGATTAGACATTATAAAGATTTTAATCGAATGTTATATTTATAGGATAGATAAGAATTAGTTACCTGTCAAAAAACATCTGAGATTTGACAACTTTGCAACTAAGTTGCATTAATAAGATTATATGAAAATTGCAGTACTTGGAAAAGGTGGGACAGGTAAAAGCAGCGTATCCTGGTTGTTGACTAAACATTTGGCAGTTAATTCTAATAATAATGTTCTTGCTATAGATGCGGACCACAATATGGATTTGACTAGTTGTCTTGAATATGAAGCTCAAGAAGAAGATAACCAAAAATATCTCTACAGAGCCAACGACTCATTCAAAGAGTTTTTAGGAATTCCGAAAAATCAACGATGGCAAGTCCAATTCGACGAAAACTTTGAGAATAAAGCCCAGATTGACAAAATTAAATTCGGATATAAACCAGCTGATAGTTATCTTGATAAGTTTATATTTCCAGTAACTCAAAACCTAGATCTAATTATAGTAGGCTTAGGTGAAAAAGACATTATGTACACAGGGATGTGCTCTCACGGTCTGTCCTCTCCTCTAAAGTACTTGATACCAAGGCTTGGATTAACAGATAATTCTTATATGGTGATGGATTCTGTCGCCGGTACCGATATGATTAATTATGGATTGTATTTTGGCTTTGATGTGGTAATCGTTGTTGTCGAAGGACATATAAATAGTATAAAAGTAGCTAAGCAATTAGATGAAGTCTTAGTTCAGCAAGGTATGAAAGCTCACTTTGTGTTAAATAAATATAACCCTGAAAATCAACTTATTCAAGACTTTTTAGCCAATCCAAATATTTCAAATCGTGTCTTGGGACAGATTCCAGTTGATTCTAGCATTATGTCTTACGATTACCAAAAAGTTAAGCTTAAAACAAAATCAGATTTAGATATTGTAATTAAGAAAATCTCAGAACTACCCAAAATCTCTACAGAAGGATTAGCCTTACTAAAAAAGTTCGAAGATACAAAAACTGAACTAGCAAAAATTAAATAAAAGAATTAAGATGAAAACTAGCCAAGCTATCCTTGAGATAATCAAAAATAAATCCACCCCAATAGATTTTGACGAAGTCAACGCTTATTGCCTAAAACAAGGTCTTAAATCTAACAAAACCACGATCTATCGAAATCTGGAAACCTTAGAAAAAAGTTGTATTATCAAAAAAGTTATCCTCTCAGGGCAAAAACAATTCTGGGAGTTAGCCGATGCTCATAGTCAAGACGCCAAGCAACATCTTCATCTAATTTGTCAGGGATGTGCCAAAATTGAGTGTAAAACAGTCCCAAAAATTCAATTACCTAATTTTAACTTTAGTATCAGAAGCTTAGATATTAATCTATTCGGATTATGCAGCAAGTGTGTATAAAAAAGTTTTAGATTTGACATTGTCAAGGGCTTTTGATTGAATAGTCTTATATGACCAACCCTACTAATCCACGACCAAAATATAATCACCTAGAGACTGAGGCAAGATGGGTAGCCAAATGGCAAGAATCCCAGATTTATAAAACTCCTGAGATTAATATCGGAGATAAAAAGAAGTATATCCTTGAGACTTTTCCTTATCCAAGTGCTGATGGATTACATGTTGGGCATACTGAAGGTTATAGTGCTAATGACATAACAGCAAGATATGCTCGTATGAATGGATTTAAGGTTCTGTATCCAATGGGCTGGGATGCCTTTGGACTGCCAACTGAGAATTTTGCTAAGAAAAAGGGTCTTCATCCCCAAGATGTAACTAATAATTCTATTAGCAACTTCAGAAAGCAGGTTATGAGACTTGGAGCAAGTTATGATTGGAACCGTGAGATTAACACAAGCGATCCAAGTTATTATAAGTGGACGCAATGGTTTTTCCAGTTACTCTATAAGAGGGGACTGGCTTATAAAAAAGAAGCGCTTGTGAACTGGGACCCGATAGACAAAACTGTTCTAGCTAACGAGCAAGTCCTAAGCGACGGAACGGCTGAGAGAAGCGGGGCAAAAGTCGAGCAAAAAATGATGTCGCAATGGTTCTTCAAGATTACAGATTATGCTGAGAAGTTATTAGAGGGTCTTGAGGGTTTAGACTGGTCAGAAAGTACCAAGGAAATGCAACGCAACTGGATAGGTAAAAGCGAGGGGGCTGAGATTAATTTTCAGTTAGATTATGAGGGTGAAGTTATTACAGTCTTTACAACAGCTCACGACACAATATACGGAGCTACTTTTCTTGTAATTGCTCCTGAGCATCCACTGGTAGAAAGATTAACTAAAGCGGAAAATAAAGAACTAGTAGATTCGTATATTAAAAAGTCCAAGACTAAGTCCAATCTTGAGAGAACAGACTTGAATAAAGATAAACAAGGGGTATTTACAGGAAGTTACGGAGTTAATCCAGTAACAGGCAAAGCCATACCAATTTGGATCGCGGATTATGTATTGACGACTTATGGTACAGGAGCTGTGATGGGAGTGCCTGGGGAAGACGAGCGCGACTATGAATTTGCCACTAAGTATAATTTACCAATTGTTTACACTAATCATACCAATCAATTCGTATCGTATTCCAAAGAAATCAAACCTAATAAATCTAAATACACTCTAATTAATTCTAATCGATTTAATGCAATGACCTACGAAGAAGCTCGACCAAAAATCCTAGCCGATCTTATGGATCACAAAGAAGGTAAAGCTGTGGTTAATTACCGTCTCCGTGATTGGTCTATTGGTCGCCAGCGTTACTGGGGCTGCCCTATTCCTGTAATGTATAAAAATGGGCAAGCTGAGCTTATCCCAGAAAAAGATTTACCTTTAATGTTACCTCAAGACCTCGATCTTTCTAGCGGTATGATAAAACCACTCGGTCAGAATCAGGGCTTCATCAATTCGGCAAGCGCTAAATATGGAGAAGGTTATAGTTATGAAGGGGACACGATGGATACTTTTGTTTGCTCATCTTGGTATTTTTTCCGTTATTGTAGCGGTAATCTAGGTGCAGAATTTGCAAGTGCCCAAGATCTTAAGACTTGGATGCCAATTGATCAATATATTATAGGAGCAGAGCATTCCACTATGCATTTACTTTATGCACGGTTTTTTACCAAGGTTTTATTCGATGAAGGATTGATTAACTTCAGTGAGCCATTTACAAAAGTACGCCACCAAGGTATAATCCTGGGAGATGACAATAACAAGATGAGTAAATCTAAGGGCAATGTAGTCAACCCAACTGAAGTCTATGATCAATATGGAGCTGATACGCTTAGAATGTACGAGATGTTTATGGGACCGTTCGATCAACCTAAGCCTTGGAGTACAAGCCATATTAAAGGAGTTCGTAGATTCATTGATCGTGTCTGGAATATGCAAGATATGATAGTAATCAACCCAGAATCCATTTGGGGTCCTTCAAAAGAAATGGCAATTGAAATCCCGCTTAATAATCTAATCAAAAAGATTGGTGAGGATATTGAGTCGTATAGCTTCAATACTGCGGTGGCAGAGTATATGAAATTTATTAATATCGTGGATGAAGTTGAGGGTCTGTTGGAAGACCAGTTCAAGCGATTCTTGATTGTACTAGCCCCGTTTGCCCCGTTCATCACGGAGGAAATCTGGAGTAAATATAATCTTAATTCTATTCACACCCAGAAATGGCCCTTTGTTAAGACTCTTGCTCCATTCTTGATCGGTGAAATTAAGATTGCGGTCCAAGTCAACGGCAAAGTCCGCGGAGAATTCTCAATTACGCCGAATCAATCAGAAGAAGTGATAATCGCCCAAGCCAAGGAAGCTGTGGCAAAATGGCTAGAAGGTAAAGAAGTAAAATTCTGCAAAGTCATCCCTAATAAATTAGTTACCTTGGTGGTTTAATTACTCAATTGGGTATTCAAATAAAAATTGATGAAAATTCTTCAATAGCTCTTGGCTTTTTAAAAAAAAATTAGGACTGGACCAATCGACCCCTCGCATAGAGTCAACTGAATAAAAATCTAAAGGGCTAACCAAAGAGTCTAGATATAATACGGAACGAAGCTTGCGAACTTGCCCCGAGGCTGTCAATAAAGGATTATTTTGATTCTGGGCTCTAGCTATATCTAATTCTCTTTGAAAGTCTTTATCTGCATATTTTAGACCTGATCCAAAGATTTGTTTACTTACCTCGGCGTTTTCAGTAGCTAACATCCTAGCTAAAGTAGAAAAGGCTACTTGACGGCGAATCGGAAATACTAAATCCTCTATAGCGGCGTTTATCGCCATTAATTTGTTTATTGGTTCGGATGTACCTTGAATTACTAAATCAGACTTATTTCTTGGCTCGCGATTATTAACAATAGATTGCAGCCCATAATTAGACTCTAAGATTAAATATAGCCTTGCTATACAATATTGAAATACCGTACTTTCAGCACGATCAGAAATACCAGTCCAATTTGGTAGTATTTTATAATCCTGTTCTAGTCTTTCAACGCCAGTTAAATAACTAAAAGGTAGGGGTGTATCACTGAGAGTATCGTCTGTATTGTATAAATTGATTAACTCAACATTAGAACTAGCAGCAGCATGGCTCAAATAAGCGTTATATATATTAATATAATTAATCAGCTCGTTTATAGAAACTCCAAAAGAACTAAAAATTTCCAAAGCATATGGGTAGTCAATCAGAACATTGATTATCTGAATATAAAAATTATTCAAATTTAAAAGTCGCTCTTGGGTTTTATCTTGCCGCTCCATAAATCATTAATAGTTAATATTAGTTATTAACTTAATTTTTATTCTAAGATTTGTCAAATCTAAATAGTTTGCTCGTACTGAGATCTGATATAGCTATCTAAAATAGGGTAGGCTGTGGATAAAAATTGGTGAATTTCCTCATAACTCATTAATATTTCTACACTTTTGATAATGTCTTCTTCATTTCCTGCTTTAATAACATCCGAAGCTTTGCATACTTTATCTCGTACTAATCGTTGAGTGACATCAAAGAGGAAAATATTTAGATTGGGAATTGCAAGGATTGTTTCTCTTATATATTGGTTAAAATCCTTAGAGGGATCTCTTTCGTCAAGCTCTTCGCGTATTACAGCGTTGTGTTGAATTAAAGCCTGATTCAGTTCTTCATATAAACTTATAGGATTGAGATCTCTTTCGTCAAGCTCTTCGTCGTTCATTGTGATGTAATATGCACATAGTAAAAGCAAATAAATTTTAGCATTAGTTTGCTGGTCTAAACTTCTTGGCGTTTCATTCATATTTTTTTCTTTAGTTAATCTCTTGCTTTTGCTCTTTTCTAGTTTCTAGTATAATTCGTTCAACATCTTGCAATAAATTACTAACTGCCAACCACAGCAAATTAATTTGCATATCTGTTTCAGTATGTTTAGGTCTTTTTCTACCGTTACATACATCTAAAATAGTTCTTATATGCTCTTGGTCAGTATTTGGATAACTTTTAGCGGTTGTTATCAGCTGTAGAGCTCTCTCATTTTCAATAAATTTATAAGGTTTTCCATTTTTTTCATCTCCTTCTTTACCTCGAAAAATTTTGTAATTGGTTAAAAGTGTAATTAAATTACCAGACTCTCGTAGTTCTTGTATCACTCGTCCAGAATCTGATTGTGGATTTGCAAAGTTAGCTTGATTCAGTTTATTAACTTCTAATCTTTGTGCTACTAACTCAAGAGGCTCTTTACGAAACTCTGTTAATTGCCCTTTATTTAATAATTCAACTACAGAGAAATAAGCAACTTTTAGATTAAGAGTCTCCCCGTAATAATTCTTTAGAGTTTGGTAATAAAGTGGCAAGGAGTTTAAATCAGCTTCGAATAAAACTTGATCACCTCCAAGTGCCTCAGGTCGAAAATCATAGCCTCGACCAATATCAATCACATTTAACTGAGCGGTACCTTCTTGTTCGAAAAATTTATAAAATTCTTCCGTATTCATCCATTCGTATAGTCCTAAATCGTCCAGGCTAACTCTACCCCAATCCACATCGCCAAGAGTATATTTAGACAGTTGACTCTCTAAAAGCTCGCGTTGGTCTTTGTCATTTAAATCATAATTATGTTTGTAGGGATCTGGTAAACCTTTCTTCCATATTGATATTTCTGAGAACCTAGCTCTTGGCATTCTACCAATTAATGTATAGCCATTTTTGACATCTAGCTTGATCTGCAGCGGCTTAAATTCAATTTTAGATTTCGGTCTAATAAAACCACCCTGCTTTCCCAATCCTTCAAGGATATTTGTTTTACCGCTTCCTGAGGGTCCTATCAATATCACAAACTTAGGCACTGTTTCCTGATTCATTAAACTCATTTGAATTAATTTGATTATTCATTAAAAATATTTTCTGCTAAAATCAACCAAAATAAAAACTATTTGTCAAAAACCAATATAAAATCCTCAATTAAGTAACTCCAAGTATTGCCTTATGTTTCAATATTACCAAATACTACTTGCTAGCAATATTCCAAACCCTGTTCTCACGTATAAAATACTAGATGTTGAACTCACGCAAGGGCAATTGGTGGATATTCCAGTTCGTGGTCGTACTGTGCAAGGGGTCGTACTTGAAGCAATTAATTCTAATAATATTAGTTACGATATAGATAAGGTTCAGATAATCTCCCAAGTCTATAGTTATATTCTACCAAAATCTTCACTGAGTCTAGTACGAATTTTTAATTTGGCGACTTTTAATAATGCTGGATTAATCCTTGAAACCATTCTCAATCCTTTTTTGAATTTAGCGGATAAACATAGAAATAGTATCTTGGAATACCATCAAAGCAATAGAATTAATAAACCAATACAAAACTCACTAAAAGATGATAAAACACATACAAAACTACCTATATCAGTGCTTGGTAACTATGACTTTGACATATCTCTACCTAGTCGTATAATGTGCATTATACGGACACATAACCAAATAGATGGTTTTATACTTATTATATGCCCAGAAATTAAGATACTCACCAAGCTTTTTGAGGAGCTAAAATCTTCTATTAATAACCCACTTGATAATATTAACCTATTCCAATATACAGCAAACCCAAATCAAAACAATCGAAATATTGTAATTAATACTATGAAGGGATGGGCAGATCAAGATATCAACCCAAATAGTCCAAATAGTAATAAGCGAGTAATTATAACTACACGAGCAGGTTTATTCCTACCTTATGGTAGCATTGCAAAAGTTATATTAATAGATGAGGCAAATAATAACTATTATCAAGCTAGTAACTCTCTTTATTATGATACTAGAGAATTAGTACTGTGGATTCAGAGAGCTTATCAATGTTCGGTAGATTTTGTTTCTAACTTCCCGTCAATTCGACTGCGTAATTTTGATAATAAGACCCCTATTAATACTAATCCGATATCTATATCAGAAAATAAATCTAAGCCTATTGACATAAAACTAAGCCACTATGATAGTAAAATGACCCAAAATCGTATTTTTGGACCAGGGATTGAGGCTATTTTGAACGACGAACTTGGAAATGTAATGGAATAGAAAAAACTTGACCTTAAATTAAAAAAGTTACTTATATATAAGTATATAATATATGTCTTTAAAGCCTCTAAGTAATAAAATCTTCAAAATTGGATCTATAATAATACTAGCTAGCCTCATTACACTAGCAATTGGATTAGGTACTTTATATGCCGTAACTCCGACTAGACTTGCTTATCCCAAGATGGACCACTTTCACTTTAGATTACAATATATTTTTCGGGGACAGGCGGAGAACTTTGGGACGCCTCGTTACCAGATTGATTATCTAAAAGATATTTGTAACGGTGCCTTGAGTGAGTCGCCAATTCACTTCCATGACAAGACAGATCAACTTGTTCATCTACATTGGCGTGGCATGACCGGTGGAGATATTCTAAAATTTTATGGTAATAATACCACTGGTGGAATCGACAATACTATGGGTTTTAAGCTAGATCAGTTATTAAGTTTCCCACCAAAAATTACCAATATCCCAATCTACGGTAACAACCTACCAAAACCTCAAGGGAACGATCAGTATTTTATTTACTCTGGAGAAAAAGACAATTTCCAAAAAAAGAACTTTGAGGATTTTAAGTCTAATACCCTAGAGGAATTTTTGGGTAAGAATTCCAAGCTGCGTGAGCAATTCGAAGAAGTTGAACAATTAGAAAAGAGTGAAAAATTATCAATTAAGGTAGAAGCCCATAATGGCGAAGAACACAGAACTCCAGCAGAGGCAACTCAACACGATTTAACCACAAAAAAAACCGAAGAAGAGCTCAAGCAAATCAATAATCTAATTGGAAATGTTGTGATTTTTGTTCAATCTAGTAAACCAACCAATGATCAGGTCAAAGCCCGCTTTGACAATCTTGTTCCACTTAATCCAAGTGTCTGCGGCGGATAAATCCCAAATCTGTATACCCCCTTGTTAAGGGGTCAAGCCAAAGGCTTGGGGGTTGTTATTTTTTATTGTCCTAATAAGCTTTTTGGGACGAAGTAACTTCCTTGTCTTATAACTTGGAACTTCTCGTTATGCATCAGTGCCATAGTCGATGGTAGACTAACTAATTCACCTTTATCAACATAAAAGTCAATCTTATCTAAGAAATATTGACGGGCCTGAGTGATAGTACTAGCAGGGCTTAAATCTAGTGGATTAGCTAGAGGGGCAAAAATCGGTCCAACATTACGGATTAATTTACGCAGCTCGGGTAGGCTTGGGATTCTAAAAGATAGATATTTACTCTCTTCGTAGAGGTGGCGATACTTGTCATTGTGTAGATGCTTAATAAGTACAGTGAAGCTGGCGGGGTAAATAGAATCTAAGATTCGCCGTTGGTCACCAAAAAGGACAGCTCCAAGTTCTAAGGCTTTATCAAAAGTATCAATTAAGATGACCCCAGGTTTGTTTTTGCCACGGAGTTTTTGGATTCGCTCTACTGAGAGCTTATTGGTAGCCAGGCAGCAAAGACCGTAACTGGTATCGGTAGGTAAGATACCGATGTCGCCTTGTTGAATCTGATTTATAAGTTGGGGGTTGATGAGATCGATATAGGTATTTGATGACATACAGATGCTTGAAGCAAGCTAGATGAAATTGATTTTTTTGGCAAGAGAGGAATGTTACAACGCGAGAACCCCCAAGCCTTTGGCTTGACCCCTTAACAAGGGGTATAAAAGTTTTTTAGTGTATCACTTTCCAGAGTAAGTACTTCCAGAGGACTAGAGGGGTGAGCTTTGTGCTTGTCTTAACTTTGTAATCTGTATTGATTACTTCTTGGATGAGATTCTTTTGCCCAAGTTTTTGTAATTTGGTAAACGCAAGGCTCAGAGATAATTGCATATCATCTTCTGGGATATTTTTCCAAGTATTAATAACCGATCTTGACATTGTAGGTCCAAAAGGCAAGATAAAGAGCATCGGCTTCTCTTCTATCAAAAACTCTCCAATATGAGAACTAGGGGACTCGGTCAAACTCAAAAAATCTAAATTATCAATAATCTCTCTATAAGTTCCACTACTAGCTATAACTTGATTTAATTCCCTAGGATTTAATCCTAAATTTAGAAAATTATTGTAATCTTGAGCTATATTATTAAGGCTGATTTTATAGACTTCTTTGGTATTTTTGTCTTTTTGGAGCTGTTTGTAGTCTATGACTTCTATTGATGAATTACTTCCAATAAGCTTAATTAAGCTAATATCTGGCGTCAATGAATACAGAACTAAAGAATCTCCTTGAAAACCTTGGATTATACCTAAGCTCTCTTGATTAAGTTCCAGATCTTGATAGTCAATTAGAATTCTAGGATTGGTATCTTCTTCTTGGAATATATCTCCTGTGGATAGGGTGTCTTCTAGATCACTCAAGGTATCGAGTTTGCATCGCGTATAACCTAACAAGTTATTTCTGGAATTTCCACCAATCTTTCCAACTTGAGCAAAAGGCAAATAATTTTCAATAAAATCTTGGTTACTCCACTGGCATAATTGATAAATCACTTGATCCATTGATGCATTAATTATAATCGAGATGGGCATATATACAAAGACTAGTATAAGGGGCTTGCTTTGTCAACGAGGTTTTATTTGACAAAAGTTGGTATTTTACTTAGACCTAATATGTAAACATTATCAGAATCAAAACCTTGGTAAATGTTTTCAACAACTCAACGGGTGCCATGCCCGGGTTTAATTTCGCATTTAGGATTTCCTTATGCGATTTTTCTTTTACGAATCCCTTGACAAATATTTTTAATTACAGCTTCTTTAGCTCAAGCTAAGTTGATATACCATTTTAGCGGACTACTGAATCAAGCTAGTAGAATTCCAAAAAGCAAAGCTACCCGAGTAATATTTAGGTAGCTTTTTCTTTATGAAAAGTGGGTTTTTATATTGCTTTACCAGCTACATAATAACTATTGCGTTTTTCCGGTCCCCCATCCATCTTGTATTTGGCGATTAATTTTAGATTAGAACTTTTTAAATCTTTTTCAATCTCACCTTCTTGGAAGTAATGAGAGTATCTAAGAGCGTATTGACCTTCTGACATATATTTGACCCAGCGAAGTAAATTATCCCCGCTTTCCATCTCGTTCATATCTATACCAAGCCCCTGGTATATTGCCTGAGTTATAAACTGATTATTATCTAGGCAGTGTTTAGCTAGGCGAGGGACATCCAAGTAATCCCAAGTTGTTAAGACCAAGAGTCCATTGTCTTTTAGATATTTGCTCCAGCTCCCTATTAATTCTCTCCGTAACTGGCTGCTTGGAATATGGTGGATAACTCCAAAGCCAACGACTAGGTCGAATTCTCCAATCTCAAGAGCTTGATTCTTAACTAGATCTATTTCAAAAAAACTTCTAGTTATAGTGTGAGTTAAACTATCAACAAAAAGCCCGCTGCGGTCTGTAATTTGTTTCATCATCGGGACCGCATAGTCCATTCCTATATATTCAATTGACCGAGGAAATTCCACGGGCAAATACTCCAACAAAAAATTAGAAAACCTTCCGTTACCGCAACCTATATCCAAGACGTGAATTGTTTTGTTTTTTTCTTTATTTCTTCCAATTAGATCTAAATACTTAACTAATTCCAGCCAACCCTCCCAGTAATAATTGGGTTTGGGATTCCACTTGGATCCTGAGACTTCATAAAAATGCTTATTGAGCTTGGATAGTGTCTGGATAGTTTTTGGGGTCATATATCGAAGTATTTGGAGACTTGCCTTATATCACTAGCTTTGGCTTCATGGGCATTCATTATTAATAACCCGTTTTCATTTTCGATTATTATAAGCCCTGAGACTCCCACAAGGGCAACCGATTTGTTAGTGTGAAGCTTAACCTTGTTACCTGTTCCACTAACTTCTAATGTGTGTTGCAGGTCTTCGGCTTCTGGTAAGTAATTACACAGCGTCTCAAAGTTCCCGATATCATCCCAAGTTGTAAGTTCCATATCTATAGTCCCAAGCCTTGCCAAAGTTGCTTCTTCTAGCATAACACGCTCCACAATTGCCTCTTCAAAGTTAAGTTTGGGAAATTGCTCATAATCTTCTAGGGTAATCCTCTGCTTAGTGTAAATACTATCCAAAACCTTCAGTAATTCAGGATAAAGCCTTGCAACAATACGATAAAGCGATTTATAACTAAAGGCATAATAACCTAAGTTCCAGAAGTACTGTCCATCAGCTAAAAACTCCTGTGCCAAACTCTGATCGGGCTTTTCTTTGAAAGCCGTTACTGGGTTAATTCGCAGCTTAGACTGTCTGTCAAATTGGATATAACCATATTCGGTGGAAGCAAAATAAGGTTTGGTGGCGGGTAAGATAATATCGTAGTGATTCTGTCTAAGTTCAGAACTAGTCTCTTGCAAAGCATTGCAAAACCTATCCAAGTCAATCTCGTTATCAATATAATGATCAGAACTAATCAACATTAGTGTTTCATCCATACTGGTATGGCTTGCTACTAAGGCGCTATGAGCAAGTATCGCCCCGAAGGTATCACGACGCGAGGGTTCAATCAGAATTTTATTGATATCAATCATCGAGGATAATTGAGTAACCGCTAGGTCCTGATAATTAATATTGGTAGCTACCCAGATATCGCTAAACTTGTTCTGGAGTCGTTGGACGGTCTGCTGGATTAGGGTTTGATCTCCGACTATAGTTGAGAACTGTTTTGGTTGGTTCTTGGTCGAGAGAGGCCATAGACGACTTCCAGCTCCGCCAGCGTTAATTATGATTTGCATAAGCTAAAAAATTAGGTTTCATAGTATTATATCTTTAGAATACTGTAATTGTCAACGCTTATAAATTTTTGGCTTTTTTGTTCTTCGTGGATTTTTTGGATTTGGATTTCTTTGCTTTTTTGGGTGAGGTTGTTTTTGGTTCGAGGGATTTTTCTGTAGAGGTAACTGGAGCAATTGGCTCTTGGATTGTATTGACGGCTTGAACTGTTGTTTCTAGATCTTTATCTTCGGCTTTGACAACACTTGGGCTAAAGTCTAATATATTGGCTTTGATTTCTTTTTTACGCGTTCACATCATCGCCTTGGCTTTGTTATTAGCCAGCATCTGATCAAAGGACTCGGTTATTGTGGTTGGGGTTTGGTTACTGCCGATCACCTCTTTGAGATTTGATTTGTCTGATCGTAATTTTACAAAAGGAAGTTTCTGAAACCGCTTTGGAAGTGAGAGATAGGCTAAAATTAATAAAATTATATTAAGGGTGATACCTGAAATTACTAAGCCGATATTCATCCATTTTTGAGGCTCGAAGTTGATTATTAAATTGATGTTAAAAGTACCATCAGGGTTACGTTCACATATTTTTGGTTTGCATAATTTATTAGGATCGATATACCAACCATTCATTAATTCATTAAGCTCAAAATGTAAGTCCTCATCTAAGAACATTTTATTATTAATATTTAATTTCCAATTAGAATTGTAACGCTCCGACATTATTAAATGTGTTGGATTTTTTATATTTTTTATTTTTATATTTTTTTCTGTCTGAGTGTTAGCTTTAACTTCAATAATTACTTTGCCATTGATTTCATTTTCGGGTTTTTTATTAACAAGATAAGCAAAATCACTATATTTAGGCACTTGTTTCATAGTAACATTGTCGTACATTACTACACCTGTATCTATGCCATCACTATCTGCTGCAAATCCATAAAGAGTTATAAAGGCATTTTTTGCATCTAGTGGGGCTTCAAACAAATATTTATTTTGATTCCATTTCGTATCTTTTTTTAGACGCTTATTAATATTTATTTTATTTGGGTCATCAAATCCGATATTAATACCAGCATCTTCGCCATTGACTACATTGTAATCTAAATTTAGAAGATAGTCTTGTGTCTCTTGAATACTGATTTTTTTTGTTGTACAAGCTGTGTGCCTTCGAGCACTTAATTCTAATACAGTTTGATTACGGCTCATATTGTTATTTACAATTCTTTGACTTAATATAGGGTTATCATCATAATAATTACAATTGCCAACTTTTTCTTCCCATGTACCAGCTTCAAAACTTCCATTTTCAATCAAATTACTACTACTAATTGGGTTAATATACTCTAACGAATTATCAAACCTAGAACTATCTATTACATTTTGTTCATTCAAAGTACTTAATTGCAATATCTGCTCGTCAACTTTTTGAACCCCATCTTTTGTTAATATTAACTCAATTTTTGTTAACTCTTGTTCTATTGATAATATTATCTGTTTTGGATCTTTTAATTCTGTAACTCGGTCATTTATTTTGATTTCATATGTATAGCCTGGTTCTAATTTAGTTTTAAATATATAAGTATCTGGCACCTTTTTAAGGTCTTTCACATTAACAAAATCATTAATCATTGGGTGGGCAAACACTTCTAAACTTTCTTCAGATTTATTAATAACAAGTTGGTGTTTATTCTTTATATATAGGGTTTTACCATCGGTTTTTATTTTTTCTAGAGGCTTAAGGTTCTGTTGATCAAATAGACTATCTTCAAATAATAGCTCGATAGATTCACCTATCTTCTTATCTTTATTTACTTGATAATTAAAGGGTTTTTGGAGGGTTTCATTAATAAAATTATTTTTTGGTACTATATTAGTATTATTTATAGTTGAGACTTCATCAACCAAGCTAAAATACGGGTTATAATTTTTATTTTCAAAAATTGAAATTTTTTCAGAACCAAATTTTATTTCATTAAGATAACTAGCTTTACGTAGTTTATTTACAAATGTTTCCTTAAACTCATTGTAGTCAAATTGTTCTGTTGCGTAGTCATCTCTTCTAGTTTGATGTATATATCCGTTATCGTCATTATCGGTATCAATGCTTGGTACTACAATATATTTAACCGACATAATATCAAGATTAGATTTACTAAAGTTTGTATTAAAAATTATATCATATTGACTCTCTAAGTCACGGTCATTATAAAAATTATTACTTTCATACAATTGCTTTAGTTGATAGTTAACTATATCAGATGCAACTACAAGAGGATGATTGTAAGAATAGTCAAACCATCTAGAGTCATGCGGGTACCAAAGAGTCCTGAAGTAATCTGGTTGCTCTTTGATAAATTGATTAAGTAATTTATATTCATCTGGCATTGTTCTAGGTATGAATGTAGTACCAATAGATCCATTGATCAAAGGTATATTATTAAGTAACATTATAAATATCAGAAGCAGTCCGCTAATGTAAGCAAACGGTTTTTTGACCCTGCCTAATTGAAAAGATAAATTGGCTATAAGCCTACTTAAGAACTTTGTTGATTGTAATTTTATTGTAGCTGATTTGGATAACATCAAACTTATACCAACGGATATTGTAACACTATACCCAAAAACTGTTAGAACATAAAATTTACTTGCTTCTCTAAAGGCTTTGAAACCTGGGAAATTTTCGAATAACCATTTATAAAGATCTCTAAAAGGTATATCTTCTTGCTTAGTTAAAATTATTCCAATAAGTCCAACTATTCCAAAAATTTTGATGTAGATACTCTTGTTAAATCCATATATAAGACATATAAAAAATACTATTGGTATTATCCAATGATAAAATGGTGGGTAATTAACCCCAAAGATGTCTAATTTGCCCCCGGTCCAAAATGAATGGTAGATAGTCAAAGATTGTGTCAGTGAAAAGAAAGCACTCCCCCACAGAGTGCGATTAAACAAAGTGTTATTAGAGGAGGTGTTAGAAGTAATAAGCCCTATAATCCAATACAAATTAAGCAAAATATACTGGAAAAAAAACAAAGCTAATTGGCGAAATATTAACACTTTAGTACTCGATTTAAAAAATATAAATAGCGAATATATACCAATAATTATAAATACAATATAGGCTAATCTCGGTTCGTATGAAGTTATAATTGCTAATAGTACTGCTGAAATTGATGTGTATCTAATTCTAGGCTCTGTCAGTTTTTTATCAAAAAAATACAAAAATATTGGTAGCCAGGTATAAGCTCCAGCTAAAGTTAAGTGGCCCGTTTGGAGCATTAAAAAGTAAGTATTAAAAAGTAATATTATAGTACCAACAAGACTTGCAAATAGATTCTTGGTAAGTCTTTGTAAAAGTAGAAAGCTACCAATAGGTGTAACAATAAGAATAGGCCAAAAATGTACTAACCTTGAACCAAATTCAAAACCTAATCCAAAGTATTTTGAAAAAAAACCATATAGGCTGTATGTTGGAGCCTGACCTACATCTAGTAGTACCCTACCAAGGGATTTGTCAGACAACCACATTGAAAAATAATTAATTCTCAAAGTGTTAAGCACTTCAGTTGCGCTATATTGCCAATCTCCATGAGTCAATATAAGCCAAGGATTGAGCCAAGGAAGGTGCGTTATAAAGTTAATTAAGATTAGTGTAGTGATGAATATAACTATAGTGACTCGGTTACTGACTGATTTACTTTTTTTCTTTAGAATGTTTTGGAGGTTCATTAAAATTTTAAACATATATGATTTTTTTGTTAATTCTTAATTAGTCAGTGGTAATTAAAGCGTGAAATTGATTATAAATTTTTTGGTGTTCGAGCTTCTCTTCAATATTATTAAAGGATTGGATACCCATATTGTTTAACGAATCAACATTATTTAATTTTGCATTATATATTTCAAGAATTTTTTTGGCATATTTTTCAGCATTAATTTCAATTTTATATCCAGTGACATTATCAATTATAAATTCCCCTGAAGTTGGGATATCAGAGGTTAGTAAAAACCTTCCATATTGGGCTGCCTCAAATATTATTCTAAAAGCTGTTTCTCTTCTTGACGGTACAAATACTAGATCG
Source organism: Minisyncoccota bacterium (assembly GCA_043778275.1). Taxonomy (GTDB): domain Bacteria; phylum Patescibacteriota; class JACMRA01; order JACMRA01; family JACMRA01; genus JACMRA01. The sequence continues at coordinate 9,470 of JAYWGL010000036.1, read as the reverse complement.
GTATTATGGTAAAGATTGTTAGCTTCAGTAGCTTTTACATGACCAAGGTAATGAACATTTTTATATTGTTTAGCTGCGTCTGTAATCAGTTTAAGATAAATTTCATCTCCCGAACCAGCAATAGTGAATTCAATATTTGAAAATACTTGGTTTTTAGATAGTAAATGTATTGTTTCAATTACTGTATCAACACCTTTTTGATCTGTTAACCTACCTATAAATAAAATCTTGAAGGGTGTATTAGGCTTAATCAACTCTCTTCTATTAAAAATATTTTTATCTAACTCGACGGGCGTATATATTAAATTTACATTCTTGAAACCATAATCCGTTAATAATAATTTGTCATAACTATTTAAAACTCTAAAAGCATCAACTCCAGAAGTCAAGAATCCATAAATAACCTTTCCGTAAAGAATGTTATGTATCTTGTCTTTTAATGAAGTTGCGTAAGTATAACTAATTGGTGTTGCACAATCAAAAATCAACTTCTTTAAGTTTTTGTACCCAACGATAAACTTTAGAACAAAGGCTTCTAAGACCTCATTTTTTGAAATTACTACATCAAACTCTTTTAAAGCCATTTTAAGATCTTTGAAGTTATCAAATGAAACATAATTTATCTTTGGGTTGATAGCATCTAATATAGCTTTACTTGATTCCCTATATAGATTTACTTTAGAATAATCTTTAAAAAATGTATTAGTGAGAAGTCTATTAAGTAGGACTTCTTGTTTTTCTCCTAAGGTTATTATGCTAATTTCCAAATGGGGATCTATACTTATTAAACCGTTACATAGCTCAATAAAATGTTTTTCACAGCCGCCACCTAATTCTAACTTTGAGAATTTAAAAAATGCTATTTTACGATTTCTTGTTAAGTCACTATTTTCTTGATGGTTCATATTATTCATATTTTTTGATTTTATTGTTTTTTAGATTTAATTTTAGTATTTCAACTTACCTACTAGAAACCCGGCTCCGCCAAATCCATATTTAAAGAAATTATATATTATAAAAGCCATTGCCAAAAAAGGTTTGGTCAGAAACTGTTTCCAATTCTTAAGATAGACCTCTCGAATGAATCTCAATTGCTTGGTAGACTCCTCAGTATTTTCACGGGCATAATTGACCATGTCCTTTCCATACCAATAATATTTAGCCAGATGTTGCCAGATGTCGGTTGGCTCACCAAGATGGAGAGCTTCGGCATCAATAAAACTAGTGGCAATTTTGGCTCGGTTAAGCTTATTCTGGAAGTCATAATCCTCGGCTGCCGTTATCTTAGAATCGAAGCCCCCTATGAGATCATAGACTCGACGACTAACGAATCTTGCCGAGCTGTGAGTAATATCGTATTTATACATGTCTACTTCGAACTTGCGGATTTTGGCTATCCAGCTAATTCTGGTATCGGGTGAATTATGAACAACTACAGCCTCGAAACCCGCATCAACTTGTTGTACGCACTGTTCTATAACTTGAGGGTCTAAAACAAAATCAGAATCAATCTTATAGATATACTCACCCCTTGATTGCCGTACTCCATAATTCACCTGAGCAGAACGCTCTGGTCCCTGATTAAAAACTAAATTGGTATATTTACTAGCGATTAACTTGGTATCATCGGTTGAATTATTATCGACTACTATAATTTGGATATTTTTATAGGTTTGCTTTATTACAGAATCCAGACATCTCTCCAAAAAAACACTAGAATTAAAAGTTGGGATAATTACGCTTACAAGGGGGTTAAGTGGATTAGTCATAGAAGGGATTATTAGAATTAGTTGTAATTGGGATTTGTCGTCTCTTGGCAATTACTGGGACTGGAAACAAGGTTTTATTAAGATTACTCATAATGCTATGAATTAGTCCTAAGCCACCAGCTAAGTATTTTACGATTAGATAAAACCCAAAGCCAATACTTAGCAGCGGTTGCCTGGTGAAGCGAATCCAGTACTTGAGATAGTTTTTTCGTATTGGGCTGAGTTTTAGTAGGGTTTTTGGGGTTTGCATATATTGTCGTAGATTGTAACCAAGTTGATAAAAATAAGTAATTAATTGCCGCCATTGAGTGGGTTGATTAAGATCCATTGCCTCGGCATCGGCATAGATTATCTTGGTGTGATTATTAATAAGGCGGGTCTGGAGATCGTAATCCCAGCCACTAGCTATTGACTTTAGCCCCCCGATAGATTTATATAGTCTGGAGGGTAAGAAGCGGGCAACGGAGTGATCAAGAGAGTATTTATAAGTGTCTATCTCAAGCTTGCGTATGCCTGAGACTAGCCCTTGCCTGCTGTCAGGTGTGGTGTGAATTATGATGGCTTGGTTGTCGTTATTGATCTTAAGGATACTCTCGGCGATGGCTGTTGGTTCTAAGATCCAAGTTGCCTCCATAAGATAGAGATATTGACCTGAGGACTCCGCAGCAGCTTGGTTGTACTGATCTGGGATTAGATTGTTGGTAGTAGTGAGAATTTTGTGAGTGTGAGATTTAGCAATTTTGAGTGTGTTGTCAGTGGAGGCATTATCAATAATAATAATCTCAATATTCTTGTAGGTCTGATTGTGGATAGATGCCAGGACGGTGTCCAAGTATATTTGGGAATTGTGCGTTGGGATAATTATTGATACTAAGGGATTAGAGAGCATATCTATATAGCATTAAGAAAATCTTGATAACATTGCCTTGGGGTGAGCTTTTTGGCTTGGGAGAGTGTATAATTGCACATCTGGGTGTATAAGTCGGGGCGAGTCTTCCAGATGGTGTACATCGATTCCATGGTTGTTGTTAGGTCTTGAATATTAGGCTCGCTAATTAGTCCGCCGTGGAATATACAACTATCTCTCAGCCCATCCACATTATAACAGATACTAGGGGTGGCTTGCGAACCTGCTTCACTGACCACCAACCCCCAACCTTCTTTGATACTGGTACTGATTAGAGCGGTTGCCTGTTGCATTAAACTAATTTTTTGGGTTTCGGTGGTTTTGCCGTAGAACTTCACTTGCTCGAAGATATTAAGCTCAATAGCTAGTTCCTGTAGATCACTTGTATCGCCTCCACCGCTAATCCAGAGATGCCCAAGGTTGTGGCGATGATAGAACTGTCCAAAAGCCTTAATAGCCTCACTCGGTCGCTTCATGTTACGCAGACTAGAATGAAAGAGTAAGGTAAATTCAGAATTTTTTAGCTTGGGGTTATATTCTAGTAGTGGAGATATGTCAATCATTTCGCTAATAATCTTAATATTAGAAGGGTAAAAGCCAAATCTTATAAGGTCTTGTTTAGAACTCTCAGAAACCGTAATAACTCGCGGTGTAATAATTGATTGCAGCCAAGTGTATAAAGGCTCAATGCAAAAGCCGATTAAATTAAGAGGCCAAAACATCTCACAAAACCAGACCTCCCGAGCCAATTGGTGGTAGAACAATTGTCGATTAGGGATTCCAGTGTTCCAGAGTCCAGAAAGATAAGGCAAAGTATTTACCTGCTCTACCAGATAATCAAATTTTTGTGATTGAAGATGTTTATAAAAATAAAATGGAGCTTGAAGATAGTGGGTGAGTCTCCCGCCGACTCGATGAATTTCTATTCCGTCGATGGTCTCAGTTGTAGTTGCATTAGGATGTTTGGCTGTAAGTAAAGTTACTTGATGACCGTCCTCTACTAAACCTTTTAGTATAGCCCAAGTTACATTCTCCGCACCTCCAGCATCTGGATGGTTAATATCTTTCCAATTAAGGAATAGATAAGATTTGGGGTTTTTGATTTGTTTTTTAGTTTGGGTCATTAGTAAAGGTGATTTGCAAGTTTTAGCCAAGTTCATTAATTTTAGTTGGGCTTACCGGGAAGGTGTATTTAACCAATTCCCTAGGGGTGGCGGTTTCATAACTAGAAGATCGTATAACGAAGAGCGGTCTATTCATAGCCTCTTTCTGTATGTTAGCGATATAATTAGCCATTAAGCCAAAGCAACTTAATATCACCCCAGTCAAAAAACTATTGAGGAGTCCCACGCATACGCCGCTCGAAACATTCCAGTTAAAGGGATCTCCCAAAAAGTACTTAGTCAAAAAAATTGTAATTCCAGTTGGAAGACTCCAGCTAATAATGAACAATCCAAGATAACCAGTGGCAATCATAGGAAAAAAACTATGCGTCACGAAGGAATTTAGAGCCAGTTCGATTCGTTTAGCAAAACTGTAACTGGCGGTACCAAAGTTTCGTTGACACTCCGTATAACTAATATAGGTTCTCTTAAACCCTAACCAATCAATTAAGGCACGAGTAATTCGATTATGTTCAGACATCGTCTTGAATTGGTTAATAACTTTTCGATCCATTAATCGATAATCAAGAGCCCCCGATTTAATATCAGTTTCTGAGATCTGATCCATTATGGCATAGAATAACTTTGACCCAAGCTTTTCAATCAAGTTACTAGTTTTTTTGGCATCTCTTACCCCGATAACTACATCAAAGCCCTTTTCCCACTCCCAGACAAACTCTGGCAATTTATCAACTGGGTATTGCATATCTACGTCCAGCATAATAGCCGCGTCACCAAGACAGGTGTGTAGCCCTGCGGTCAAAGCATTTTCCTTACCAAAATTTCGTGATAATTCTATTAATCGAACTGATGAGTCACGATTATTTAAGGCTTGTATATTATCCACTGTTGAGTCTAAGCTCCCGTCATCAATATAAACGATTTCGTAATTATAGTTAGCCAAAATAGGGGAATTGGCCCAGGTAGAAATTATCAAATTGTATGAATATTCAATATTAACCTCTTCGTTATAACAAGGAATAATTAGAGAAATTAATTTTTTCGTAGAGCTCTTGAACATTAGAAATAGTCTTAAATATTTAATTGAAAAAACTACTAATCAAAAATCTAAATATTGTCAATTCTATTGAGTTTAATCACAAAAATAATTTTTTAATTTTACTTAAAACTACTATTTTAACTTGTTAATTTAACTAGCTTTACATCTAATATATTGTTCTATAGAGCTTCTAAAATATATAGATGTTAAACCCAAAATTATCTTACTCCCTTATAAACTTTTGTTGGATTTTTGGAAAGAACAATTTGCCATAATTCTAATTTTTTTGCCCGAAATGCCCCTGCACAACTTAGCAAGTAATAAGTCCACATACGATAAAATCGATCACCATAATTATCTTTTATTTTTGGCCAATTAGTCCGAAAGTTTTCCAACCAGTCCAAAAGGGTTTTTTCATAATATAGTCCAAAATTATGCCAATCTTCGAGCACCAAAAGACCTTCAAAAGAATTTGTAATTTGACTGGCTGACGGAATTTTACCATTTGGGAAGATATAGGTATCTATCCAAGGGTCTCGCCCGGTATCGGTTTTTTTATTACCGATTGTATGAAGAAGGGAGAGCCCGTCATCTTTAAGGAGTTTTTTACAACTCATCATATAGTCCTTGTAGTTAGAAAGTCCAACATGTTCAAACATCCCGACACTGACCACTCGATCGAATTCTTGATCACTGACCGAACAGTATTCTTGATAATCTAGAAGATGAATATCTATCTCAAGCTCTGGATAAGTAAGTTCCACATATTTTTTTTGTTCGACTGAAACGGTTAACCCCGTTGCCTTGACCTCATATTTTTGTACCATATAAGCCAGTAGCCCGCCCCAACCAGAACCTATATCTATCACACTCATACCTTTTTCAAGGTGCAGCTTATCACAAATTAATTGGTATTTGGCAATTTGGGCTTCATCAAGCTTATCTGTATCCTTATAATATCCACAGGAGTACGCCATTGATGATCCAAGCATATTCTCATAAAGATCGTTACCGTTATCATAATGCTTACGCCCCACTTCATAAGGATCGCTCGATGGGAGTAATTTTACCCGAGCCATCTCAAAAATGTTATCAAGTCGCAATTTACCATAATATTTATCCCCCAAATCAAATTTTATCACTCGTTCAAAAAACCCTTCCAAATCCTTGCATTCCCACCAGCCATCCATATAACTTTCGCCTAGCCCAAGAGAGCCGTGCTTAACAAGTCTGTCATAGAATCCAGGATGCTTAATAATAATATCCCAGTCATTTTTGGTGCTTTGGTTATCTGTAACTATGGTAATTCCAGCAATTGCGAGTAAATCTGTGACATAATTAATAATTTTTAGATTGGGGGTGTTAATAGACATATTTTATGATATTTAAAATATGATATTTAAAAACTAGTTAAATTGTCAAATTTTAAACTTCGTATAACCAAATTTTAAGATAGATCTATTAAGGAGGCATAAAAAATACCCCTTATTAAGGGGTGAAGCCAAAGGCTTGGGTGTTATATTCTAAGTATAAAATTACTCCATAACTGTATCCTGAGAAGCAAGATTCTGAACTCGGACATAAGTATGAGATAAAAATAGAGCAAACAAAGGTACAACAACAACTGAAATACCGATATTAACAATAGGGGAAAGATCCACTTGGGTTATAGCTGTGATTAAGGCTACTATAATTCCGACAACAATCAGGAAAGCTACATACAACCCAATCTGAACAATCACAAGAAGTAGAATAGACCATACTCGACCTTGACTAGTGAGTCTAAAAGACTCTTGAATAGCCTCAAAGGCAGTAAGTTTACCATCAACAATCAAGTTATAGACAAATTGTAACCGAAGAGCAAGGTAAATCCCAGGTAGTATAAAGCAGATTAAACCAGCAACAACAATCAAAGTATTTAACAGTCCAGCAAAAGCATAATTAAAAACTGTCCCCCACTTAGGCTTAAAGATCTCAACAGTTGGAACAATCTGATTATCCCGAGCAAGCTTGTTGGTCGTCTTAAATAAGAATGAATTAGTAAAGGCATTGATCGCCAGCACCAAGACAAAAGTAAGAAGAACAAAAACAATAATAGAAGGGACAAAATCGTTAAGGGCGTTAAGAAATAATGCACTTTGATCACTTGCTACTGTCCCGTTAGATGGCAATTTACTAAATTTTTCAAACTTATTAATATAATCACCAATTCGACCAAATTGACTGCCAAAAACTGAAAGAGCTACGAGAAGCCCGCCAAAAATTGCAAGACTGTAATTGATTAAGGTGATTAGAATGTACTTAAGAGAAAGGTGCTTCCAATTAGCTTTGTACTGAGCTAGGACAGAATTAAAAATATCACCAAATTCAAGTGACTTGGATTGTGAGGAATTGTTATTGTTCATATAAAAAATTATGTTTAGTTAAACCTTGATAAGTAATCACTATTTGTCAATATTTTCTTGAATATCGTACTTGGCTCGCACATCGTCCCAGACACTTCCACGGCGACATAATAATCTAGAATCGTGTGGATTAGCCAAAAGATGTTCCACAACTAACTCCAAAAAGATTGTATTTTGAGAGCCCTTTACCCAGAACCAGCTTACAGGGCGGATTTGATCAAGGTCGATAGCTCGCTTGATAGCTCCCGCGGTTTCATAAACCTTCCAATTGCTTTGTCGGTAGCGTATCCAGCGGAAGTTTTCGATGGAATTGACCTTGAGGATCTGGTCTTGATCCAGGGCGTGCCAACTTGCCCCAATTAGAATTATTTCATTAATATAATCAGAATATTTTTGGCTAATTTCTAACAATCTATCTAAGATTTTAGCGTGTAAATTCACTCCAATTGACCCCAGTTCCCGCATCTCACCCAAGATTATTGTATGCGTTGGTGCCATTGTAAGTCTGGAATCTTCTCGATTTTGGGTATCTTTGTAGTATTCGATAACTTGAACCACATTATCCAAAAACTTCTCTACAGAAGCTGGGTCGCTATTATAAGTACTATCAATAATGGTGGAGTTAAAAACCCCTCCAAGTCGGCTAAATCGTCCCGCGGGTAACTCAAAGTTAGATAGAGATTTGTTAATTATGTTCTTGTCTAAGCCAAATTGCTCTCCCACTCGAATAATATTATCAATAAAACTACCAAAAGTCATTGGTAAAAGATATCTAGTATCCATCTCAATATTGTCAACTTGTAAACCAAAATTCTTGGAACGAATTGTATTGATACTAGTGGTCAAATTCTGGATAGTGGACGGGATCAAAACCAGTTTTGGTTTTTCGGGTAGAAGTGTTAATTGTTCTAAGGCAATATTCTTTAGCAGATTTGGGATATTAGGATTGTCGATTTCTGTGATCAAGCCTTGATTAAAATAAGGCTTAAGCTGGTTATACATTGCCGAATCCAGATTGAATCCATCGAAACCCGCACTGTGCTCCCAAGCAATATTTGTACAGATCAGACTATCAATTCGTGGGAATAAATTTTGGAATAACTGACTTTCACCTTGTGTATCGTAGCCTATTTCGTAGATTAGGACTGACTTTTTTGATAACTTTTTTGGTAGAAGTAAACCACGAACAGCTAATTGAAAATAGAATTTTGACATTGTCAGTATCTTACTAACTTTGCTTGCGTTCTCAAGATTAAACTCCACCCCAAGAAAACTCATCCCAATCCCAGGAAGCGAATTTAACCCGCGGCTAAGACTTGTTCCGCTAATAACATTATATTCTTGAGCAGCAAAAACTTGATTAAGAAGAAGGGTTTGGGAGCTTTTCCCGACATTACCTAGTACTAATATTATAGGCAGTTTTGGATATCGAGCCAGCAATTGCTTGGTCAAGAATTTTAGAATACGATTAGCTAGGGTCATAAAGTACTTAACAGTTATCCCAACTATAGTATCAAAACTAAGAGTTTGTCAACAAAAAACTCCCAAATTTTTGGGAGTCTAAATTCGGGGCTTGATGCTACGATTAAAGAGTTGGTACTTCTGGCATTGTAGGTGCTTCTGCTGCTGGGATGGCTGGAGTGGCTTCTTCCATCGCAGGCATAGGCATCTCTTCTACCATTGGAGCTGGGGCTTCTGGCATTTCCATTGCTGGCATCTCAGGAGTTTCAACCATGGGTGCTTCTTCTACCATTGGAGCTTGAGCTTCTGGTGTTTTTACAGCCATATTAACTAGTTTTGTTAAGGCTTCCTTCACTTCTTGAGGAAAAGGTAGTATTGGGATAGCGCCCGCCGCCATAGCTAATTGATCCATAGGTACTAGCTCTTTTAGCTTTTCGACCATACCCATTGGGTTTTGGACTAGTGCCATTGGATTTGCTTGAATTTCTTCAGCAATTTTTGATAATGATGTTGTAACAGTAGCGGCAGAAGTCGCACCAGAAACTGTTCCCATAGCAGATTTTGCCATATCGGTAATGTTGTCTAAAAAGCTCATAGTAGATAAATGTAGTGCGTTAAATGCACGCCAAAAGTCTAAACCACTTTCTTATTACTGTCCACAAAAAGTCGAACCTGTCTAGTTAATCTTGCCCAATATTAAAGCCTTGGTTTAGATAAGGCATTATGAAGTACTTTATCACCAAGGCTAAATTTAGTAAAATAAGT
>JAYWGL010000035.1:0-6765 GCA_043778275.1 Minisyncoccota bacterium | reverse complement strand
AAGAAGTGAATTACCCAAGGCAACTGACAAAAGACTACAATCTTACCAGTTGTTGCACTTTGGAATATTTAGTGTTGCACTTTGGATTGGAATGGAAGAAAACTAGTTAGTTAACTCGTTCTTATAGCTATATGTAAATATTACACCAACAAATTAAAAAATTTGAGTTAGATTAATTTAATCACTTCATCTCCTGCGATGCTTCTGACCTTGACTCTAAGAGGTTTTTTAGCATAATTAATACTTCCATCCCAAAATTCTTTTGTTTTGACTCCGTTATTGATTACAAAGCTCGTCTTGGGGTGGATTTTTATTTCATAATCAGATTGCCAGACTCCATCCTTATTTGTACAATCTAGGCTCACAGACTCAATTAATTCAAGACTATTATCTGAAATTGTGATTTTACTACTCGGACTGTTGTTAGGATCTGACTCAAAGTCAAGAACCCCCTGTCCATTCTCAAACCGAAAAATATGCTCACCGGTAATCTTCTGGAACAGGTATTGACTGCGAAACTTGGTAATCTCAATCTTTTGATTTTTTTGATCTACTACAAATTTGAAATCATCTGGGACATAACTATCCTCAACCACTTCAGAAACATGTCTAAATTCTATCTCAACTTTTTCACCTGAATTATTTAGGATTATACCGTCTTTAGATTTAAGGCACTGATCAACTTCTTCTAATCTATCAATGTAATACACTACTACTTTTTTGAGATTATCAATTTTGGTGATTTCGTCGTCCAGAAGTCTAACGAAACTAATTGTCAGTATCTTACTAAAGCTCTCCTTCATCTTAGGAAAATACACAGGGACCACTAATCCACTATCGGCAACACTCCCAATCCAGAAATCAGATAAATCACTATTTTTGACAAGTCCTACAATATTCTTGGATAGCAATCTATCAGCGATACTCGGATTTTTAAATGCTTGATTAACAAACTCTGTCCCATCCTTAATTCTTAGCACCTCGAAGCTAGTCTGATTGTCCCTAAGCCTGCCTCTAATTGTCTGAATACTATTGAGATTAACATCGCTGGTAATGAATCTTCGACCAAGCTTACTGGCTACTGCTGCTGTTACACCCGACCCACCAAAGAAGTCAGCTACCACCATACCTTGATCACTACTAGCCTTGATAATTCTTTCTAAAAGGGCTTCTGGCTTTTGAGTTGCATATCCAATGTCCCTCTCACTTGATGAAGTGTTAAGTTGTAAATTATCGTCATCCCATAAAGAAGTAACGGGAGAACCTGCATTTTCGTCGAGGTATTTTTTCTTTGTTTCTTTGTTGTCCTTGTAATTCCTACCTCTTAAAAGTGCATATCGCCTACCATTTTCATCGGTAAATTTATATTCGTCATCCACATACTTTGTAGTCATTTTTCGATACTGCAGGTTAAATATTAAATCTTCATTTTTGGAATACCAAAAAATTGTATCTGTTTGAGTTGTTAATTTACTACTTGCTTGATTTTTAACACCGCTATATTTTTTCCAAACTATCTCATTCCTGAAGTTTTCTTCGCCGAATATTTCGTCTAACATGATTTTTACATAATGTCCGATATGCCAGTCTAGGTGGACATAGATACTGGCTGTATCACTCATTACTGACTTAATAGCAAGTAATCGTTCATAGATCCAAGAGAGATAATCTTCTTTTCGCCAGATATCGCTGTACATAATCTCCTCGAAGCTTTTTTCTTTATCATTATCTATATCTTCTTTTGACTTGTTAATCACTTCTTGGACTTTGGCTTGAATATCTGGGTTACGTCTAATATAGATTTTTTTGGAGTAATTGGCGTTACTGGCAAAGGGTGGATCGATATAGACAAGGTCAACCTTAAGATTATTCTCCCGCATATAAGCGATGGCATTAAGACAATCCCCATGTAGAACTAGGTTTTTTATTTCTTGCTCGCCAACTTTTTCGACAGTTTCTACCTCGAATAAGGGTAAGCCTCGGCGGATTCGTTGCAATTCTTTTCCTCGTCCTTGCCAGCGAAGTAATTCACCTTCTTCTCGCTTTCGATTGAGGATATTAGAACTTAGAATAGCTTGCCCGCGGGCTGGTTCTGTATTGTATGGGATATATTTTATAGGCATAAAGTTGTTGTTTGAATCTTTTGATCAGTTATTTTTCAAAATTTAGACCGGTAGATAACTTTTTAATTTCTTTAACAGAATGTTGACGCTGAATACTTTCAAAATTTTTCTTGGCTTCAATAACTAATTTTTGCATTCTGAATTTTTTATTTTCACCTTGATTGATTAAATAGGCATTCAAGGTTTCTAATCCTGATAATACTATTAACTCTTCAATCTGTGCTTCATCTCTAATATTGAGACCCTGTTTAGCTAGTGTTGGATTTTTAGTTTTCCAATCTTTAGCTATCATACCAAACATAATCAAATTAAGCATATCTGCCTCATCTGCGTACACTAGGTTTTCTTGAAATTGAGTTAAATTTAGATTTTCTAATTGATTCTTGATACTATCTGTGTGAATACGATAATTGGTCTTTGTTAAACTTCTTTTAATTTGCCATTCCAAAGAATGAGTTGTAGTTTTTTCTTGCTCTTTAAGTCTTTGAAATTCTTTAATTATGTATAGTTTAAACTCTGGAGAAAGCCAACTGGCAAACTCTAACGCAATGTCTTTGTGAGCAAAAGTCCCGCCATATCTACCAGCGGAAGATTTTATACCAATCGCTTTTGTAGCTTTTGTCCATTTATCAGGAGACATAGAAAAAATGTTTGATCCTGCTTCATTTCTAAACGCCTCGAATTCGGTGCGGTTAAAATTATCTTCATTATGTATCTCTTCCCAAACTCCTAAGAATTGAATTGTAAATTTAGTTGTCATCCATTTTTGGATAACAAGCCTAGGCTCTTCAACATTTTTCCACTTTGCCATATCAGTAAGTGAAATATAGTCATTATCATTGTTTGATTTTATAGTTATTTCTAGGTCTTGAATTTTAAGTGTTTTAGGCATAAAGTTGTCATTAGATTTTTTAAATATTTTTTAGGATAAAGTTTTTGATAGAAAAAACTCTGTGATCTAGATCTTTATAATCAGAAGACAAGGAATAATGATACTGGATATTAGGATTAGCCTTAACAAATTCTGTACCCATAAATTCCGATATGGCTTTATCGGTGTCATCTTCCCGACCCTTGGTTTCGATAATGATCATTTTTTGGATTTGGTTACTTTTATCTCGTTTTATAGTTATGAAGTCGGGTGTATATGGGCGAATTAATGACCAATTTTTCCCTTTTTTTGGTAAGTATTAATCTTGAGAGCACTTAAGAATCTATCGCCACTGTAGTAACATTCTATATTTTGTTCATTCAGGTCTTGATCCTGTATTAAGGACTTATAAACATCTAGCTCTTCTTGACTATCCTTAAAATCATATGGGGCGTAATGATAGCTATGATTGTAGGCTTTCGTGTTGGATTGATTTTTTTGAAGTTCTAGAAGTTCTAGAATTTTACTTTGAGCAAAGTCTTTTAGAATTGAGTTGCCTTGAATTAATTTTTCTAATTCTCTAATTTCTATTTCTAGATTAGGATTAGAATTACTTTCACCTACAAAGTCTTTTTGCCAACCTGCTGGATTCCATTTAGTTTTGTCATACTGGATCAAAGGTATTTCATCAAAATTTTCTACTAGCCAGTTAATCTCAATATTTTCAGTGCAAAGCTCTGTTTCTAACTCTTCTTGAACAGGCAAGAAAGCTCTTATAATCCTAACTTTAACGGCTATTTGGTTATAATCTAGATTCTCAAAAAATGATTTCTTATGACTAATTGTAACCCAATCAAAAATCTGCTTTAGTTGAATTATAAACTCCTCGAGTGATTCAATAGTGATTTGACCAAGTGAGTATTTAACTATATCTAGTAACCAATAATCGAAGTGGGCTGGATTGCCAATATTTTTGGTTTTTATATTTTTAATAATCTTGACTTTTAGACCTTCTTTGACTATCTCTAACTCTTTTTCAATTTTTAGTTCCTGCTCTAGATTATTGTAGATAAGTTTTAATTCTACTTCTGTATCGGGATAAGCAATACTATTTTGAGTTTCTAGAAATTTGGTTTGGAATTGATTAATTTTAATTTTTGGGAGTTTAAGCTCTTTGGTTCTGTTTATTCTTACAATGGCATTTTGACCATCTCCATTCTGGAATTGCTTAAGCTCGATATTATGCTGTTTTTTGAGTTCATCTTCCAGAAATTGCTTGTTCTGCGTATTTAACACGATTAAGCCACTCTCGGTACTTGCATTATCAACCTCTCGAAGACAGCGACAGACACTTTGAAGCACTTTTATGTTGCTAGATTTATTTTCGTTACTAAAAATTACTCCTGTTAAGCTCTGACAATCCCAACCTTCTGTCCCAATTCCAACTAACAGAACTACTCTCTTGGTTGATTCGGCAGTATCTAAGTTATCAAATTCAGTAGCGTATTCTTTTGGGCATTTGAATTCTTTTGTATCTGTATGATAATAAAAAACCTCATCAAAATCACGCTTTTTTTGTGCATAGAACTCGCGAACTGTTGGTAGTATCTGATTAGTTAAATTCTCAATACTAGTACAATAAATAGCAAGTTTAGTACTTCTACCATCCTTATATTTAAAATTATATTGCCAAAAAAATTCTTCTAAGCCGCTCGTTACGATTTCTTTACTATTTAGACCTATCTTTTCTTTGATAATTGGTTTTTTTAGGAACTTGGAGATACCGTTAGCTAATGAATAATGATAAACTGTCGATGGGATCTGATTAATTTTGAGAGTGCAACCACTAATTTCAAGCTTCTGGGCAAAATATGGAGTCCCAGTAAAACCTAGTACTCTAATTAAATTACCCGATTGCTTCAAAGTTCCGTGAATAAAACGACTGTTAAGCAGGTTTTCTTTGTCTTGATTATGGTGGACTTCATCCATAAGTACCATAAGATTCGGGATTTGTCCAAGCCTATGCCTGAGTTCATTAGATCTTTCTAATTTTTCTTTTTCTACTTCATTAAGCAAATCTTGACCACTTTTTTTATCAATATTGTCTAGAATTACCTTTTCAGCATTAACAATTACTACCAAACCCTCTAAATCCTCCCCTTCGGCTAAAAAACGTTGGATTTTGGCTACATTTGGATTCTCGGTGGTATTACTATTTTTGCTAGACTTGGACTGATCCAGTACGATAAATCTTTCTGTGACGATTTGGTATAACTTTTCTGCTTCATTTTCTGGTAAGACCCAACTTGGGTCAAATTTTCTAATTGATTTTAAGCTATTAAGAATCGAAGTTTTTTTGCTACTGGGTATTGTAATTAAAAAGTTTTTGGCTCCATCATTAAATTGCCGTGATAAATATAACTCTATGTAGATTAAAGATGCCATCAAATAAGTCTTACCAGCTCCCATTGGAAGTGAGTAAATACTATAATTAAGATCTCCAAGCCCGTCAAAAAGTTGATTAATAAAATCATCTGAATTCTTAGATAATAACTCCTCAAGTTTTCTAGATTGATTATCCACAATCTGTTTTTTCGCCAAAAATTCACTAGTTAAACATCGATAAAAATTATCCAAATTAGAGATCATTCTCTTATCCTCAAAAATTAATTTTGAATCTTTTATCCCTGATAACAATGAACCTGAACCCAAAATACATCTAAGATATAGATAAGTCTCTATTGATTCAACTTGAGGTTTACGCAGTTTATTAGTTTTGTAAATATAATTAAGCAAAAAGCCATAGATAGACGTTTGGTTCTCAATCTCACCCTTTAACCAAAGGTTTTTATGTAGTTTTATCGTATTAATAATTAAGTCCATAGTTAAGACAACTCTTAATAAGAAATGAATTATGAGCAAGTTCCAAGTTGACAATCTAACACCACTAAAGCATAATCAAAGCAATGTCTAACCCAATCCCCGATTCTACTAATAACCAATACGCTAATTATTACCAAGTCGCTCAAGAGTATCCAGAAAATTCAGGCTGGAGTTGGAATATCTTTAATGGGCTTGAGTGGACTGTCATTGTCTTGATGATTATTTCACTCTTAACAGTGACATTCTGGGGGTTCTTTGTCCAAGAAGCTAAGAATCGTGATATTCAACGATTTAATCATTTTACTCAGACAATTGTTCCTGCCTTGGATGGCTTCTATGCCAATTCAGCCGCAACCGCGTCAGCCCGGCGTTACCCAATAGCCAAATGCTCCCCCGATCTTAATGAAGTTGACTTCGAATTGACTCTTCGACAAAGCTTAACAGGACAACTTCCCGAACTTGAAAATCATACTTATATCAAGACAAATAGCTATCCTCGTGATATCTCTGGTACTTATTCCAAAAACTTTAGCGATCGCAAAATACCTTATCGCTGCACTGAACGACTAACTCTAGCTACCTTGGAACAAAAAAAAGCAATTTATCCTGATATTGATAGCTGTAACTTCCGCCCATCTGAAAATTACAAAAAATGCTATCTTTACACTTCTAACGGTATTGGTGACACTTATCAACTTGCCTACCTCTCAGAAGAGACTAACTGCTTCGTGACTTTTAAGAAATTTCGTAGCCAGGCACTCCAAAATTACAAGCAATGCTAATCTTTGGTAAGAACCTGTCTAGTTAATCCACCTACCCCACATCACAACCGTAACTTTATTCCTGCAAGCAAGGTCATAGCCTCTAAACTCTCTACCAGTCTTTCAT
>JAYWGL010000034.1:0-6773 GCA_043778275.1 Minisyncoccota bacterium | reverse complement strand
GATATTCCAACTAATACTAGAAAAGAGTATTTTAGGATAAGAAACCAACTGAAAACAGAAGAGAATTTAGTGTATCAGGAATTGGTAGCTTGACAAATGGCTTTCACGTTCATGGGTTTTTTGATAACTTCGATCAAGAGAATAGTCCTTTTTTGCTTTTGGACTATGCTTCTAAGCAATTTTTTCAGCCGTCCTTAGAACAGCGAGGAGTTGGGAGTCATCCTCATAGAGGCTTTGAGACGGTAACTTTTGCTTATAAAGGAGCAATTACCCACAAGGATAGTAATGGAGGTCAGGGAACTATAAAATCAGGTGATGTTCAGTGGATGACAGCTGGCTCGGGAGTTGTTCATCAAGAGTTTTTTGAAACGGAATTTAATAAACAGGGCGGGAACTTCGAGATGGTGCAACTCTGGATTAATCTCCCAGCTCAATTCAAGATGACCAAGCCTCGATACCAAGAGATCTCAAGCGAGCAAATCCCAATTATAAATCAGGGCGATGTAACTATAAAAGTGGTTGCTGGTGATTTTGAATATACAAACCCCGAAGGACAAATAATTAGTACTTCTGGCATAGCCAAAACCTATTCCAAGGTCAATGTTTTTCAAATTAATTTTGGAAGTCAGGCAAGTTTACAATTCCAATCACCGAACCAAGAAAATTCTATGCTTCTAGTGTTGAACGGCAATATTGAAGTCAACGGGTCTAAAGTACAAGAAAAGTCTTTAGTCATCTTCGGTAATGACGGTCAAGGGGTAAATATTAGTTCAAGCAATCAAGCTCAGATTTTGTTTTTATCTGGTGAGCCTTTAGGTGAGCCTATTGCCCATTACGGACCCTTTGTTATGAATACGGGGTTGGAATTAATCCAAGCCTTTGACGATTATAACGCGGGGGAATTTGGCAAGATTTAATCTATCTTCTACCAAGTCTAATCCCCAAAAATCTATCGACTAAGCGATATTTCCAACAGACACTAATAGTAGCTAGCCACAATATTAACATACTCAACACTACCCCCAACTGTTCCATCGTAAGCCTAGTGAGTCCCAAGAACTTAGCTGTCGGATTATACCAATAAACAAATCCTAATAGTATCAAAAGCCCAAAAGACAAAAGAGTCGGACGCCAATCCCGACGAGAAACCGCCCCGAATCCAAGTCGTCGAACAGGAGGAGATACAAAGATATTAAGACACAATCCCGCCAAAACCAAGAACAGAGTCAGTGAGGTTTGTAGATTAGGGATTGCCAAAGCAAAAGCCTGAGTTAATTCTGGGGAAGTGATAGATAGAAGCTTACTAATCTCATTGGCATTCTTAAGCTCGAATAGCTCAATCCAAGACAACCCAAAAAGCAGCCCAGTCCCGAATATCCCAAGCGTAAGGCTGCTTGGTAGCACGAAGTGAAGAACGGAATTAAGGAGGCTTTGACCTTTTTTAGATCCAGGATGTGCCCATAGAGCCAGCCCGATGGCAGGAATACCAGTGGTCATCATGGCAATTAAGGAGCTTTGCTTAATACTGAATGGGAAAGGTAGTCCAACAACGCGAACCCCAATAATTAACATCACAAGATAAATAATCTTCACCAAAAAGAGCTTAAAAATATCTTCTAGGGAGTTACGAATTTTTTGCCCTTCTAATAACCCTTGAGGCAGAGAAGCGAACGAATCGCCTAGGAGCAATATATCAGCTACTGACCTGGTAACAGGGCTTCCACTCTCCATACTAATACCGAGATTTGCCGTCTTGATACTCATCACATCGTTGACCCCATCACCTATCATCGCGGTATAATGACCGTTCTTGTTGAGGGTTTGGATGAGGACTTCTTTTTGGGCTGGGGTTATTCGTCCGAAGATAGTCGTCTCTTCTACGATACTTGACCATTGATCCAAGGGAAGTTTATCTAACTCTGTGCCACTAATCATCTTAATCTGACCGTCTTCATTAAGCCCTATCTGGCGAGCAAGTGCCACCACTGTTTCAGGGTTATCTCCGCTAATTACCTTGATAGCAACTCCCGCAGTGCGAAATTGTTCTAGAGTTTTTTTGGCTTCATCTCGTATCTGATCGCTAAAAATTAATACCGCTACCAACTCTAAGTCCCCTGGTAATTGCGGAGATTGTGAACCATTACTATTAATTTCTAATCGCGTAGGGCTCGTTGCAACCAGGAGACATCTAAGTCCGAGGGCTTGCTGAGTCGATATATAATCAGAAAGAGTCTGATTCTTGAAACTTGGAATTGGATGATTCTTGAGATAGTGCGTCAAGATGATATCACTACCACCGATAACTATGCTTTGTGATTCTGTGCAAACTCCGCTCCACTTATAACTAGAATTAAAAGGGATTTCGACATTAGGAGTCTTGGTCGCTGGGCTTGTATTAAGGTAATTAGCAAGGGCTTGAGTGGTGGCATTAAGCTCGCTGGAGTAGTTAATTAGATCTTTTAGAATCTCACTGTTCTGTTCTTGGGATTGACTAAGATTACCAACTTGTTCTAGGATTAAATTCTTGGTGGTTAGCGTTCCTGTTTTATCAAGACACAGTACATCGACATTAGAAAGGGATTCGATTGCGTTAAGCCTCTGTAAAAGAGCTCCTTTTTTTAGGATGGAGACGCCGCCAAGGGCGTAACTAAGATTAATCATCGCAAAGAGCGAATTAGGAATTACACCTAGGATCACCGCGGCGGTTTGGAGGCTCTCGTCAATAGACTTTGGGACGATTAGATTACCCAGAACTGACATCCCACCAAGTACTACGGTGATCAAGAACAACACTCGGACAATTAAATTGACTTCACTTTGAATTGGGGTTAATTGGTGAGAATAGACCTTTGCTTTAGAGTTAATCTGATTGACTGTAGTATCACTACCGATCTGGAGGGCGACCATCTGAGCTGTCCCACTAACCACACTAGATCCAGCAAAGAGCTTAGAGCCTAGTTTTTTGGTGAGGTAATCGCTCTCCCCTGTAAGAATTGACTCATCTACAAGCAGGTGTCCACTAATTAATTCCCCATCGACTGGAATTATATCCCCAGAACTCAGACTAATTATATCATCAAGGACAATGGCGTTAACAGGTAAAGTTAGATTTTGGATAATATTATTTTGGCTTCGTATAATCACGGATTTTGGACTTACTAAATCAGCTATGGAATCGAGCTTGGATTTGGCGGAAATTTCTTGAATTAGCCCAACTAGAATATTAAGAAGAGCAACCGAGAAATAAATAATTGCATCACTATATTTGCCAAAAATGACTAAAAGAATAGAGATCCCAGCTAACAAAAGATTGATAAAAGTGATGGTATTTTCAAGGATGATCTCTTGGTAACTGCGTCCTCGGACAATCTGGACGGTATTAATCTGACCATTCTTGACACGCTCATCGACTTCGGTTTGAGTAAGAGGCTTTTTGTTTATAATTTTGGTTGGTTGATTCATTGATTGATTCATATAATCCAAATCTAATTACGATGGAATACCTTGTCAAGAATTTGACAAAAAAACTATATTCTTACCTAATTAACTAGGTAGCCCTAGTTTCGCCTAGGACTGCCAACTGATAAGTAATATATCACAACCCATTTTTGTACTCATAGCTCAGCTGGATAGAGTATTGGTCTTCGGAACCAAGGGTCGGGGGTTCAAATCCCTCTGAGTACACCAAAATTTAGTCAAGTAAAACCCATTTATCACCTATTAATACCTTTTTAGGTATTTTTTGTTGGGTGTTTGTTTACAGTCCAGTCTCTAAGATGGGCAAAAGGGCTTTGGGGATTAGCGATCTAAAAGCTGTAATCTGAATCAAGTTATCTTCGTAGAAGACTTGCCCTTCTGGGGTTTTGGTTTTTAGGGCTTTTTGGTGGAATTGATAGTTACCGCCTTGACAGCCTGCTAGATTAACTAGATTAATATTGGTTTTTACTTCGTACTTAATTAAATATTGGTACGCCATTGTATCACCCTCATCTAAGCACAGCCTAGAATTAACAGGTAATTTTTTTAGATAAAAAGTTATATCATAAGTGTTCAAAGAACGATTCTTACCGAGTTTGGTATTCAAGTACAAGCTAGTTGCCTCAAAATTTGAGGATATAGAAAGCCCTACAAAAAAAAGTATAAAGACACTCAGGCTAATTTTTTTTATTTTTTGGAGCTTTAGGCTTATAACATAATCAAAGCAAATCGCAGTAAAGACAATTGGGGCAAACCAAATAATAGCTTTATAATGAATATAATAAGTCCCCCAAAAATTGGAAGCAGCATAGCTATAGACAGCCATAGTTAATAAGTAAAAAAACCAAATATTTTTCTTCCCTCGAAATATCAAGAGAGCAAATAATGCAATAGCCGCCAAAAAAAACATACCACCATATCGAAGTATATTATTCATAAAGTAACCCAAATCTGCCAGTTCTAAATAATTAAAAAAAGCTCGATCTAACCGTTCCAAGAAGGTGTGGGGCTCTTTACTGGTTTTAAAAATAGTTTTTATTATGACTTTTGTATTTTTCCACCCTGTTCCAAATTCACCGACCCAATACGGTATCATAATAATCCCAAAGCTTAAAAAACCAATCATAGGTTTAAGAGAATCTTTTTCTCGAACTAAAAAATAAGCAATAAAAATCAGATAAACAATCGGGGTAATAAATAGAGTTACAGAGTGCAGACTCATTAAAATCGCCATTAACAGACCACTGAGAGCCCAGAGAACAAGACTTTTTACCCTAGATTGGGCATTATCTAAAATTCCACTTAATGTCAAAATAAAGGCAAGTAAGAAAAAGGGTATAGAATTTGGGTTCCATTCCCGATTATTCAACAAAATATCGTTATACCACAGCGACCACCAAAAGGCAGCAACACTAGAAATTAGTAAGCGTTTTTCAAATCCACTCTCTTTATTAAGTAAGTTAAAAATAAAATAGGCTAATAAAAAAATTGAAAAAAATGACAGAACCGAATTAGACAAAACCTGAAGAGCGGGATCAGTCCCAAAAACAATAGGTATCCCAGCTAAATAATAATATAGAGGTGGAAGAGAATAATCACCAACAGAAGATGATGGACCTAAATAGGGAAATTTCCCCTCTTTCATCCCAGCAATAACGAAGGCGTCTCGAGCTTGATCTCCTTGGAATTCTGTATAATTTAATGAGCCGTAAATTCTACTAAAAGCACCAATGGCAAGCGATGTAATTAGTAGTACAAGGGAGCAAATCAATAAGAATTTTTGCATTTTGTTAATAGATTGAAGGTATTGACTGGAAGCTTGCTTGACCTGAGTTAGTCCTAGCTTGATTTTTTGGAATGTATTGGGCATATATTACTAGAATCAATTTTTTTGGAAATCTGGTCAAGGATCTCGATTTAGCTCTTTTTGGCAATCACAAAGTATGAACCAGTCCCTACAGCTGCAAAACCTATAACAAGCGATACCCATATTATCCAATCTTGCCCTGCCAAGAACCTATCATCAATCTTATCGCAGATATCGCCTTTTTTATCATTATCTGTATCCTTTTGATCTGAGTTTACCTCAAGTATGCAATTATCAATATAGTCTAAGACTCTATCACCATCACTATCTTCGCAGGCATCCCCCTTCTGGTTCTGATTTAGATCTTTTTGGTCAGAATTTTTTATGGATGGACAGTTATCATTGGCATCTTCTATTCCGTCGCTATCTTTATCGCTTGGTTTGTAATCTGGATTAGCAATTTTTTCTTCTAATTGAGCTTGTTTGGTAGGGGCATCAGAAGCTGTTACAGTACCCGAATTTACTGAAGAAGCAAGATATTGAGCAGGTGAAGTATCTAAGAATAACTTATACTGAGTAGAGGGAAGAGCTAAAAAAGTAACTTTACGACCACTGACTTTGGTATTATTTCCATATAAGTCAATATCCAAAATACGCACTGGCTTGTTATATTCGATTTCTACCAAAAGGTCAGTCAGCTCGAACTCTGGGAAGTTAACTTTATTTGACGAGGGTAATTGACCTGCAAAGATTTTGGTTTTGGTGTTTGAGATAATATCTTTTTTGAAAACATTAATATAGGTTGGACTCGCTGACTGGATATCAAGGTTGAATTGAAGCCCTTGGATTTTTGAGATTTTACTTAGGGTTATATCAAGGCTATACTTAGAAAGTGCCTCGTTTTCATTAGTAAGATCTTTATATGTTGCTGGATTTTTGTCAGTTAAAACTGTATCACTAGATTTGGCAATCTCTAGAGTGTCCGTCAAAATAGTCTCTAATATGTATCGCTGGGGCTGATTTTTGGCATCTGCAATTTCCAGTCTTGTAATATCTAAAGGCAAATCAAAAATGGCTTTTTGGATAAATGATCGGTTCTCAATTTTTATATTTTGTTTACTAGGGTAATCTTGACCCGAAGCCAAAATACCTATATTAGATATGGCAATACCTAGAGTCAAAAACAGTGTGATTGAGAGTAATTTAATTTTTTTCATATGGCTTTTTGTTGAGGGTTTTTGGTTTTTTTCGCTGGAAATAAGCTGTAGATAGTAATAATAGACCGATTAAACCGTAAGTCAAAATACGAGTCGTAAGCCCTGCTTGGACAGTCTCAACAAAAACTAACCTAAACAAGATAAATATCAACAAACCATAACCATAAAACTTCTTGGCATTGCTTAAAACTTATAGAACCGTTTAAGTTTCTACATGTCAGAGAATACAACAATAAAATGTCCTAAATGTGGTAGTATAAATTATATGAAAA
>JAYWGL010000033.1:0-7388 GCA_043778275.1 Minisyncoccota bacterium | reverse complement strand
TATTTTACTAAATTTAGTCTTGGTGATAAAGTACTTCATAATGCCTTATCTAAACCAAGGCTTTAATATTGGGCAAGATTAACTAGACAGGTTCGGTTGAAATTTTACAATAGGTGAAATATTATATATCGCAATAATACAACTTTGATGATGTATTGTCAAGGATATATCAGTTTTTGTTATTGACAAATCCTTTAATTATAAGTTTCTTTCTAAGACCTCAATATAATTTTTAACACTTTAAGATAACTTTACTTTTATGAATAATGGAGACTACAATGTTTTTTGCTTGGGAGATAGCATCACTTACGGCTTAAATGATACAAACGGTGGATGGTGCGATAAATTAAAAAATTATTTTCTAGATAAGGAAACAAAAGATCCAGAAGGTCAGTCTGTTCGCATTTGGAATTTTGGAATTTCGGGGCAGACAATAAAAAACTTTACTGAAAATAGTTGTCTACAAGAGCCTCTTACTAGAGTTAAGAAGCATAAATCTAATATCTTTATTGTAGCCTTTGGTGCTAATGATTCAGCGTATGATATAAATCAATCTTCTTTTTTAACTTCGGTTGAAGACTTTACCCAATCATTAAAGAAAATCTTTGCTATATATTCTAAGTTTGGAGATATTATTTTTGTTAACATAACCCCAGTTTCAGTAGATATAAATGATAAACCAGATAAATATAACTGCCTTAGATCAAATGAGTATATCTCTACATTCAATAAAATTATTGCTCAGCAAGCCAAAGAAAGTAATTCCCATTATGTAGATATTAATACTTTATTTCTCAAGGCGGATAAAAAGAACCTATTGTCTTTTGACGGGCTCCACCCTAATTCTTTAGGTCATAATCTAATGTATTTAGAAATCAAAACAGCTATAGAATCATTATTAATCAGTTAAATCTTATCTCAAATCTATTCTAATCAAATATATACTGTGCATAACCTGATTTATGTATAGTTGTCTTACTCAAGTTAGTGACAGATAAATTATTTGTTATTTTATCCCGGTCTATACTGCTTTCTGGGAAAAGGTTTTGTATTTTATCTTTATCATTAGAGAGTTTAAAACCTGGTTTTTCAAGAAGAGAATGAATATTAGAATAATTAGTCCCCGCTGATACCCAAAGACTAGGATTTCCCTCTTTTAGCTTTGTTAACATTTGAGTTCCGATTCCTTGTTTTAAATAATCAGGGTGAACTCCAAATCTCAAAATTCTGTTTCCAGTCAATGAAACTGAGGCTACAATTTTATTATTTATTATAGTTAAAAAAACCTTATCAATTTTCCTAAAAGCTGCTTCAAATCCGCAATAATCGCCAGGGTAAGCTTGACTGTATATATCACTAATAATATGTTTCTTTTCTTCGGATAAAAATTTAACATTTATTAAAGCGTGTGTAGTGGGGGGGGTTTCAACTTTTCTTACTTGTCGTTGGACAGATATTCCCTTGAGATTTTTAGTAGGGTTGGATATTAATTGAGTTTGTAATACTTCGGACATACTTAAAGGTTAACATAAGGATTAAGGATTGTCAAAAATTTTATACCAAATTAATCTGTGTAAATGCATCTTAGTTGATAAGCAAAATAAATTCCTAGAATATCTAGTCGAAAAACAATTCCAAGTCGCCTAACCCTTAACCGCCCGAACCACCAAAAAAAGAGGAATCTTAGAATGTACATCCCAAAAGTCATTTTTGAGATCCTTGGATTCTGAAATTGGCAGTGGTTCATCAAGATTAGTGATCAAAAAGCCTCCCTCTGTCACCTCTTTAAAAATTGTACTAATGGAGCGATGATAGTATCTAATATTAATTTTGCCTAGTAAGGTATCATCAATAGCCCGAGTAGTTAAATAATCCCCATAAACTCCAAAGCTGGCTTCACCTTTAGCTGGTTTTAGATTTTTTTGGTAACCGATTAAGAAGCTATTTTGCTCTTTGGTACGGGTGGTCTGAGCTCCCCATTTTATCGGATGATGAGTTGAGAACAGCAGAGTTCCACCAGGTCTAAGTAATGTGTGACAATCGGATAGTAACTTATCCCAATTAGCTACATAATGAAATGCTAGACTTGAATATATAAGATCCACTTTACCGATTAAACTCTCATAATTATCCCAATTCTCTAATTCTTCCATTGCTACCGCCTCGAATTCTATTGCTGGATTAATATACATCTGGCGAGCCAAATCAATTAGCCCAGATGCATTATCTAGTCCATAGATTTTAGTTGGATTGTAATTAGTGGCTATATAATCGACCTCTTCTCCAGTACCCGAGCCAAGGCACAGAATAATCTGACCTGATTTGCTAAGGTGTTTGTACATTGCTGGCTTCTCCAGATAATCGTAACTGAGATGTTTTTTGGAGGATTGGAGAGATGTCCACTGAGCTGCTTCTTGAGAATAGGACATAGTTTTTAGCCTTCCCATAATGCCAGCCCGATTGCGGCAGCGAATTGATTATTAATCGGTGTAATAATCGGCAAAAAATCATCAGTCACCACAACCTGGCGAAGAGCATTCCCAAAATATATTGGCAATTCAAAACTCTCGAAGAACTCTGAAAAACCAGGTATCATAATTCCGCCTCCCGTTACAACAATCTTGTTAGAAGGTTGACCAATTTTTTTGTTGAGATTAACGAATGATATTAATTCCACCTTCAAAACTTTGAGAAAATCTAGAATTGGCTTAGGCAATTGCATTAAGTTAATCAAGTGTAAATCCCTCTTAAAATACTCTGCCGTGTCGTTATCTATTCCAAGGCTAGTTGATAGATCTTTGGTAATTTGCCCTGAGCCAATATTAATATGCGAAGATGATCGAAGCGCCCCATTAACAATCATATTAAAGGTAGTCTGCGTATCTCCAATATCAATCAAAATTGTATTCCCTGTGTCGCTACTTAATAGAGATCTGATCTGGGATTCTGTCTGATTTTCAATAATTATCCCATCAAGATTAATATGCTCGAGTAAATTCTTGGAATTATCAATAACTGAGTCGGGAAGGGCTTTTATACTAATTCGCTGCTTATCGCTATAAACTGTTGAGGCTGCATCCATCGGGATTTGCTTCCAGGATAGTCGCATTTCATCAGGTGGCAGAGGCAAAAAGTAAGGGGCTTGCCTCTCAATTTCGCTTTGGATTCTTTTTTTGTCCCAGCTAGCGTCAAAGTCCATTGTGGTAACATACACATCTTTGGAGCGAACTGAAAAAACTGTACGAACTCCAGTGAATTTGTTTGATGTCATTATATCATCTATGATGATTGCCAGCTTACGGAGCTTTTGGGAGTCCCAGTGTCCTTCCAAGTCCACATTGTGATTAGCCGAACCAAAGGTGACTAACTCCATCCCTTTTTTGGAGTGGCGAATTTCGGCCATTTTGATAGAGGATGAACCTATATCCAGACCAATTAGTATATTATCAGAAAAAAAAGCCAAAATCGTGAGCAAGTTAAAATAATATGTATATTTTAAACAAAAGATTGGATTTGGTCAATTGACAAAAAAACTCGACTGAATTAACTCTTAGACTATAACATATTCTAAAAAGAAAATTATGCTTTTTGTACGATCCTGGCTCCAAGATTATATTGATCTTACTAAATATACCAATCAAGAGCTTGAAAAAATTATCACGGACAAGGTAGCTGAAGTTGACGAAACAGAAGTCAAATCAGACTGGTTCAAGGGCAAAGTTGTAATAGGCAAAATAAAAAATCTTCGCAGGCACCCAGAAGCTGATAAACTTAATATTTTTGAGATGGATTTTGGAGGAACTATCCCTGACGTCACTATAGTCTCAACCGCCCCTAATAGTGTTAACGGACTGATAGTTCCAGTGGCTCTTAATGGTTGCACACTCCCATTTATGACTATTGCTCCTCGTAAATTACGCGGAATAGAGTCAAACGGTATGTGTTGTGGTATGAGTGAATTAATGCTAGAAACTCAATATAGCAGCGGTCTATGGGAACTTAACCCAATTCTGACTGAAAAAAAACTCTCGACCCAGGATATTCTTGGTAAATCAATCTGCGAAGTTTTGCCTGAGTATTTTCCAGCTCAGACCATAATCGATATAAAAGTTCTGCCAGATAAATATGGTCAAATTAGCAACCACCTCGGTATGGCACTTGAATTAAGTATCGCCCTAGAAGATTATAACCTCCTGACAGATACTGCCAAAAAATTGCTAGACCTGGATTATATCTCGACCGAATATTCTAAGTTAGTTAATCAGATGCCAAAGTCCCAAACTCTCATTAAGATCCAAGATACTACCACCTCTCAGTATGTTAATAGCTTTGACCTGTACGACATCACGCCAAAAAACCCCGAAAGTGATTATATTTTACCACATATCTACCAACAGCGAATGTTCTTAAGTTCCCGAAACCTAATAGGTAATATGAGTGATTTATCTAATTATCTTCTAGTTGATATTGGGCAACCAAGCCACCTCTTTGATAAAAATCTAGCCATCTAAGCAAAAAATCTATGCCATACATAAGTACCAGCCCAGCCACCAATCAAGTCATAAATACAATTCCAACTATTAATTCTCAAACTCTTCAAACCATGCTTAAAATAGCAGAGTCCACCCAAAAACAATGGCGGATATTCCCACTTGAAGAAAGGAAAACTTGTACCCAAAAATTAGCTCAACTCTTTACAGAGCAGCGAGAAGAACTAGCAGGTTTAATAACCGTTGAAATGGGCTGTCCAATCACACAGGCATTAGCCGAGATAGATAAATGTGCTTCGATGACGAGTAGCTTTGCTGATAATTTTGAACAGTGGCTTACTCCTGAAATCATTGAAACTACCCCTCGCAATATGCAAATCCGCTTCGATCCTGTTGGGACTCTATTTCATATCGCACCTTGGAATTATCCTTTTTATCTTGCGCTTAGACCGATTATCCCTGCCATTTTAGCTGGAAATAGTGCTTTACTTAAACCCGCGTCCAATGTTGGGATGATCAGTGCCAAAATTCAAGAACTCTTTGAACACGCTGGCTTCCCGCAGGGACTTATGCAGACACTCTTTGTTGATACTTCCATGACAGAAGAAATTATAAGTCATAATACAGTGCAAGTTGTTAGTCTAATTGGCAGCGAGCGAGCTGGCTCAGCCGTTGGGGCAATAGCTGGAAAATACATAAAGAAAACCGTAATGGAACTTGGTGGAAACGATCCAATGCTTGTTCTAAAAGATGCTAATATTGACAAAGTAATTGAAGGTATAATGGCATCTCGTATGCGAAACTGTGGTCAGAGTTGTAACGCCCCTAAGCGAATTATTATCCATCAAGATATCTACGAAGAGTTTGCAACTCAATTAACTGCTAAAGTGGCTAGTATGATTATTGGAGATCCCTCAGACCCCAAAACCCAGATGGGACCAATTAGCTCTCTAAGAGCAAGGGACGAAGTCTTAGAAATGATAAATCAATCAAAAAACTTAGATGCTCAAGTCCTATATGGAGGCAAGGCAATAGAACGAGAAGGTTTTTATATTCAGCCAACTATCCTCGGAGATGTTACAACTAATATGCCAGTGTTCATTGAGGAGTGTTTTGGGCCTGTTATTAGCCTTATAAAGGCATCTACTAACGAGGAGATAGTAGAACTAGCTAATAATTCCAAATATGGACTTGGGGCAAGTATCTGGACAGCGAACACCGAATACGCCGTGAGTCTAATCCCTAGAATTGAGAGTGGAAATGTTTATATTAATTCAGTAGTTCGAGGCGACCCTGCTCTTCCATTTGGCGGTGTCAAAAAAACTGGCTTTGGCAGAGAGTTCAGTAGCTACGGTATAAAAGAGTTTGTTAATATTAAGTCAGTGGTAATTGGCTAAAAATTAGCTAGCTATATCGAGAGCCGAGACATCGGACAGTCTAATAGATTCGAGTGTATCTGGATTGTAATAATTATACATTAGAGTGATAACTTGATCAGTTTTGAGTTGGTTAATCTTGAGATCTAGACTTCCCATACGCCCCGTTATCTGATCGGTTCTGGTCATAAGAATCTTTTTGTTACGGAGGAATTCTTCTTGCCTCTGCTTTATAACCTTGGTTGGATTAAGAGCTCTGAGAAATCGCCCGAAGATACCTTGCTTAATAGTAATCGGTTCATATCCCACGATAATGTAGAAGTTTTTATCCATAATATTTACTTCTTGAGACATCTGCTTAATGTACTCGATGTATTCTTGCATTTTGACCTGGAGAAGATCATTATCTTGTTGATTTTCAAGGATTTTTAGTTTTTCGATATAGGGGTTAAGATCTAACTTACGAGATTGCACAAGAATCTGAATCGGAAAGTCAATAGAATTCAATATACCCTGAAACGCCCCAATAACCTGGTCTTGCTCCTGATTACTCTTAAGGGCAAAATTAGCTGAAGAAACTGCCATTATACTTCTAAGCTGCCCGTCCCTGAGAATCAATGTATCATCACGAACTTCAGAAACCTCGACAAAAGCAAGGGTGGAAAATTTGTGTTTTTTGGCTGTACCAGAATTACTTTTTGTAGGCATAGAAATGTCTTTGGTAGATTAGCTAATCTTTTAGATTTTGACAAGGATTTCTTTTGGGTAGAATTTATCGAAGCTGGCAATTTTGTAGCCGTGTTTTTGGGCTGTAACAAGGCAAGCACAGTCAAAGAAGGAAATATTTTTTTTGTTATAAGAGTAGTATATTTCGTAAGTTTTATCTTCCAAGCCCTGATCGAAGATAATCACATTAGTAAAAAGTTCTTTCATATCTCTAAGAGTCTCTTTGGCAAGTTGGTGATCGAATAGTCGCGATAAAACTGTTGCTACTTCATAAAAAGTAATATTGAGAATATTAAAGTTAGTATATTCTGCGTAAATCTCTTGAGCCTGTTGATGGTTAGAGTCCTTATCAACATAAAGAGCTATCAAAAAATCAGCGTCACATAAAACCCGATTGATTCTATTTGTCATAGATGTCATTATGATTAGTAGAATAATAAACAGTTTTGGTTGTTTTTAGTTTGATAATTTTGGGTTGTCTTTTTACAGAGGCAGTTGGCGATGCAACGCTTATTTCCCTATGCATAATATCACGAAAATAAGCTGCTAAACTTGTTCCTTTAGCTTTAGCAAGGGTTTTTGCTTTGATTAGTATATCGGTATCAAGATACATTTGTGTACGAGTCAAATTGCTAGACATATACATTAGTATATAATACTATACATTACTTGTCAATTTTTTCAAGACCTATAACAGATTTTTGGCATTGCTTAAAACTTATAGAACCGTTTAAGTTTCTACATGTCAGAGAATACAACAATAAAATGTCCTAAATGTGGTAGTATAAATTATATG